>NZ_JANMZA010000422.1:0-6323 GCF_031382685.1 Chamaesiphon sp. OTE_8_metabat_110
TTTTTTTAAATATCTAAGATTTTAGCGAAACTATGAATGATTCCGAGCAAAGTTTTGTATCTTCTGTACTCATCTCACTCGATAGACTGCGGAATTTGAGTCAGATCGATATTTTAGCTGATTGGCGGATCTGTCTGGCGGGTGGGCTAACAACAGATCCGAGCAAATGGGATCTCGCACGTCTCAATCACAAAGGACAAATCGAGTGGGAGCGCGGTAGACAAGAGATTTGGCTGGCTCGACAGTTGACGATTCCAGCGGCGGTGGGGGGTTATCCAGTTACAAGTTTATCTTGTCGGTTGGCTTTTACCTGGTGGGCAGAGGTGGCGCAGGTATTTGTCAATGGGGAATTGGTGCAGGAGGGCGATTTATTCGACCACAGTCCGCGCGTGCTGTTGATGTCCGCAGCGGTGCCGGGAACGGCTGTAGACGTGCGGTTGCGATTGGTGAGTCCGGGGCACGATATCGGTGCTTTGATGCGTTCTCGGTTAATTTTTGAGTCCGCAGATCGGGCATATCCCGAGCCGGGTTGGTTGGCGGATGAGTTGGCGGTGATGGTAAAGCAGGTGGCAAGTTTTCAGCCAGAGAAGTTGGGGGAAGTGGTAGAAATTATCGATCGAATTGACTACGGTTTACTGGATGTTGGTAGTTGTCGGTTTATCGAGCAGGTGTTAGAAATTAAAAGACAAGTTAAATCGATCTTAGGCTGCGACGGCGATCTACCTACCCCGCCCTTCGGGCAACCTTCTAATGTTGGCTGCGGCGGAGATCTACCCAACCCGCCCTTCGGGCACCCCTGTCTTGAAAAGGTGCTCTACTTGGGGAAACCCCAAGACCGCACTTTTCGCTCCGAGGAGGGGATTTTAGTGGGAAGTATTCAATTGCTAGGACATGCTCATCTGGATATGGCGTGGTTGTGGGAGGTGGCGGAGACTTGGGAGGTAGCGGAGCGGACGTTTCGATCTGCATTGAAGTTACAGCAGTTATTCCCCGATCTCACATTTTGTCATTCTACGCCCGCATTGTATGAGTGGATGGAATTAAATCAGCCGGAAGTATTTGCGGGGATTTGTCAGCAGGTGCAGGCGGGTAAGTGGGAAATCGTCGGGGGAATGTGGATCGAACCAGACCTTAATCTAATTTCAGGAGAATCGATCGCGCGGCAGATTATTTACGGACAAGCATACAACCAGTCGAGGTTTGGGGCACATACTCAAGTCGCATGGCTCCCGGATACGTTTGGATTTTGCTGGCAATTACCGCAGTTATTAAAGCAAGGCGGGATCGATTACTTCGTTACGCAGAAATTTCTCTGGAATGATACGACAAAGTTTCCCCATCAATTATTTTGGTGGGAGTCGCCCGATGGTAGTCGGGTAATGAGTTTGATGTCGTCAGCGATTGGTGAGGGCATCGAGCCTCTTAAAATGATGGACTATGCCTGTCAATGGCAAACTAATACTGGTGTAGATGAGTCCCTATATCTATTTGGGGTGGGCGATCATGGTGGGGGGCCGACCCGTGATATGTTGGAATTAGCCGATCGCTGGTCGCAGTCGGATGTATTTCCCAATCTAGAATTTACGACGGCGATTAAATATCTGGACAAGTTGGCAAGTAGAGCCGATATTCAACTACTACCAGTGTGGCGAGACGAACTCTATCTAGAATTCCATCGCGGTTGTTTTACTACCCACGCCGATCAAAAGCGATCGAATCGACAGTGTGAGGATTTATTATATCAGGCAGAACTCTGGTCGTCGATCGCCTGTATCGTCAGTGAGCAGGATTATCCCGACGAACTTAAATTAGAAATCGAGACAGCCTGGAAACAAACATTATTCAATCAATTTCACGATATCATCCCCGGCACCGCGATCGAGCCTGTCTATGTGACGGCGAATCAAGGTTGGGCAGATGTCGAACGCGTCACGACACGGATCATTAGTAATGCTTTGGATGAGATTTGCGCTCGCATTTTACTTCCGACGCCGCCTGTAGAGGGTGCAATTCCGATCGTCATTTTTAACGCGCTCAATTGGGAGCGTAGCGAAGTAGTCAGGTACCCAACAGAAACCCGACTTTTCCCACTCGATTTTCTAGGAGGATGGCAAGTCTTCGACGCTGACGGAAACTTATTACCCAGCCAATCATCCGCCGAACATATCTTATTCCTCGCGACAGATTTACCGAGTGTTGGTTATCGCTTATTTTGGTTGGCACCTGCGAGTATGTTTGATTTACAGCGTAGTCCTTTACCCCACCCCAGCCCTCCCCTTATAAAGGGGAGGGAGCAAGAGAAGCCCCCCTTTATAAGGGGGGTTGGGGGGGTAACACCATTCCCGCCGCAGCCAGTTTCTACGGAAACACTAGCTTCTAGCGATTTTATTTTTAAAAACCAATTCGTAGAAGTAGCCATCAACCCCGAAACCGGAGATATTGCCAGCATTTACGATCGACTCAACTACCGCCACATCCTCACATCTACAGGCGCGAATCACCTCCAAGCTTTCCAAGACGGCGAACAATATTGGGATGCTTGGAATATCGATCCTAAATATGCCGAAAAACAATTACCACCCAGCCAGCTAAAATCGATCCGCTGGCTCGAAAACGGTGCCATTCGCCAGCGCGTCCGCGTCGTGCGAGAACTAGCGGGATGTGAATTTACGCAAGACTATATCTTAGATGCTCATAGCCCGATCGTTCAAATTAAAACCAGCGTCGATTGGCAGACCGAACATGTCTTAATTAAAGCCAATTTCCCCCTCAATCTTACCGCAGATCGATCCACCGCCGAAACTGCCTGCGGTGCGATCGATCGCCCTACCAAACCTGAAACCGCCGCCGAGCAAGCTAAATGGGAATTACCCATGCACCGTTGGGTAGATCTCACCGATAATAGTGGCGAGTATGGAGTGAGTATCTTGAATGATAGTAAATATGGTTTCGATGCTGGAGTAGATTATTTGAGACTCACATTACTCCGCAGTCCTAAATGGCCAGATCCGAGTGCCGATCGCGGCTACCATGAGTTTACCTATGCAATTTATCCCCACAGCGGTACTTGGCAAGCCGCTCAGACAGTGCGAAAGGGATTGGAACTTAATTCACCGTTTCAGGTAGTGCAACTAGTTCCCCAGCCTAAAGTAGATATCAGTAAAGACTTAGAACCTGTTAGTAGTCTCATCGATTTACAGGCTGAAAACCTAGTTTTGATGGCATTCAAACCTTCAGAAACTTTAGATCGATCGTGGGTATTACGGTGTTATGAGTGTCATGGAGTTGAGGGAGAAATTGAGTTGACTGGCGATCTGGATCTAGGGATCGATCGAGAGTTGAATATCCTCGAAGAACCAATTTTAGATCCGTTGGCGCAGCCTCTCGGAACAAGAATCGTCAAACCTTGGCAAATTAAGAGCTTTGGGGTTTCGGCTTAATTTTAAGTTTGCACTGCAAATTTGTCTGGATGAATGCCATGATTTACCCATATAATTGCGGCTTCTGCACTCGTCATCTCTGGCGGTACTCGGAGAATATGAATGTGCTGTGTTGATGGGCAAGTCATCTTGAGCAGAATCATCGGTTCGACAATCTCCTGCAATGTTTCTCCATCTTCATCCCACTGATTAAATCGATCTACTCCATCAATTTTTAACAAGGTATATTCTCGCCAAGTATTAACTATAATTGCACCTAGTTCATCACAGATTTTTTTATAACCTATTTGTGCGATTAATGCACGTCTAACTTCAGCATTATTTTCAATTAATAACCATTCAGATTTCCACTCGCTCAATTTAGTCCAATATCGACGGGAGAGATCCACATCAAACAAACGGACAGTTTTAAGATTACGCGCAGTTTTGAGAATTGACAAATCTATTAATGGATTTCCAGTAAAATCTATCCGATTCAAATTAGAGAGATTTTTGATACTTTCTGGCAGGCTGATTAGCTGATTTTCTCTCGGCTCTATGTTTGTTAAATTAACAAGATTGCCGATACTCTCTGGCAGACTAGCTAGCTCATTTTGTCCTAGGTTTAGGTAAGTTAAACTAACGAGATTATCGATGTTTTTCGGCAGGCTATTTAGATAATTTTCTTCCAGGTTCAGATGAGTTAAATCACCAAGATTACCGATACTTTCTGGCAGGCTGCTTAACTGATTTTCACACAGATATATGTGGACTAAATTAACGAGATTGCCGATACTCTCTGGCAGACTGGCTAGCTTATTCCTTTCCAGATGTAGGTAAATTAAATTAACGAGATTTACAATACTTTCTGGCAGGCTGGTTAGCTGATTTTCTTCCAGATGTAGGTGAGTTAAATTAACAAGGTTGCCGATACTTTCCGGCAGGCTAGTTAGCTGATTTCCCGACAGACATAGGTGAGTTAAATTAAAGAGGTTTCCAATACTCTCCGGCAGGCTAGTTAACTGATTTCCCGACAGATATAGGTGAGTTAAATTAACGAGGTTCCCAATACTTTCCGGCAAGGATGTTATTCGACAATATCGTAAATATAATGGTGCCCGTCGATCGAATTTAGCCCGTTCGATTATTTCGTCTAACCTTGCTTGTTTCATTGGTAAAAAGCACCATTGCAAGTTGATATTCTAATCAGCTACATATCGCCACCCTTCAGGAGCATATTCGCGTTGAATCCGGATTTCCCAATTGCCTTGGGGAATAGTTACGGCGGCATGTTCCTCGTGGGTGAGGATCGCAGTCGGGGATAAAACTTTGAGATATAGTATGCCATCTCGATCGAATAATTCGGCTTCACCGTTACTAATTCGGTGGCGGTGTCCGGTAACTTCGCCTTCAGCGAGAGTGAGGTGGGGAAGTTTGTTACCCGTGGCGGATGTGTCGCTAGGAATGATGAGAACATCGCCTTGTCTGATTAATGGATTCATAGATTTTAAACCTTGTTACTTATCAAATTATGTACTGTATTTAAGCTACCCAATCTTAATTACTACACAGCAGTTACCTTAATTCGCGTCCAATGTCCGAGGGTAATTTCATCGCCAGACGCGATCGAAATATCTGCCATGACTGCAATTTCTTTACCATTTACCAGCGTGCCATTTGACGAACCGATATCCCTAATGATGAGAGTCCCATTGGGATGGAGAGTGAGAATGGCATGACGGGAAGAGACAGCATCATCCAGATCTAGGGGAATCTCAGGGTGAATAGCACGAGCGACACTGGTACGTCCGATCAGATTGGTAGGCTGGGATAACTCAATGACAATCGGGGCTTGAGTGGGGGCTGTGGGGCTGGTGGGGGTGGCTAAACTCGGATCGATCGAGATGACTACTTGCCAGCGACTGATAGCGTTAGGAGCCGGATTTGAGGGATTAGCGGGTGGGTTTGGTGGTTGGGTAGGAGCGGTGGCTGTAGTATTGATGCTCGATTCTCGTTCCGAGAGGCTACGCCAACGAATCGGTGGTGGAAAATTGAATAATGGATCGCCACCTTTGGCACCTGTGAGGAAGTTAAAACCGCAAATCTCACAAAAGTTACCACTATCAGCCTGGTGGGGAGTACTACAATCGGGGCAATGTTGGACGGCTACCGATTGGCTGACAGTCGCGGTGGTTTTATTGGTGGGATTCGAGACGAGTTCGGCAATCCCCAATCCAGTAATTTTTGCCCCACATTCCGAGCAAAAATCTGCTTCTGTTGAGTTGTGACCTTTGGGACAAGTGTACATTTAGGGAATAGGGAATAGGGGATAGGGAATAGGGTAGAGGGGATAGGGTAGAGGTGGGTGAGAAATATAAAGGAGAGTAACTTGGAACGCAGTTCCAAAACCTATTCCCTATTCCCTATTCCCTATTCCCTATCCCCTACTTCTGGATTCTAGCCGTTTTGGTCGATCGAGTCTCTAACATCATTTCGTCTTCTTTAGCCACCGTGCGTTTGATTCTGACAGTCCCGGCAGCGGCGTCTTCGACATCGACGACGGAACGGAGGAGTTTGGCGGTGGCTTCGTTACCGGAGTCGTGGGCGAGTTTGACGGCTTTACCTAGTTTGACTGTCGCTACTTCGATGTTACCTTGCGCTCTGGCTTCCAAGCCTTCTTGGATGGATTGGGCGAGTTCTGCTTGTCCGGTATAGTGAGCGACGCGACGATCGATCTTGGCGGTTTTGGCTTCGTCTTCTGTCCAGGTAGCGAGGATTTTGGCTTCGGTTATTTTGGTTTCGACGCCGTTAGTTTGGGTTATCAGACTCGCTCTACCCGCCAACATTTCATCGCCAACATTCCCCGCATTTATCTGGATGCAGAAGTGATAATCGCGAGATTCA
>NZ_JANMZA010000115.1:0-4667 GCF_031382685.1 Chamaesiphon sp. OTE_8_metabat_110
AAAACGGACGAAAAAGCTCTGTTCGGTAGATAAGGCGAATGTGTTGGAAGTCTCTCAATTATGGCGCGATCGAGTAGTGGCGATGGCTCCCAATTATCCGGATGTCGAACTGACGCACATGTATGTCGATAATGCAGCGATGCAACTGGTGCGTGCGCCTAGGCAGTTTGATACGATCGTTACTAGCAATTTATTCGGCGATATCCTCTCCGATGCGGCGGCGATGCTCACAGGTAGTATCGGAATGTTACCATCGGCGAGTCTGGGGGCGACGGGTTTGGGCGTATTCGAGCCAGTTCACGGTTCGGCTCCCGATATTGCAGGCAAAGATCTCGCCAATCCTTTGGCGCAGGTACTAAGTACTGCCATGCTACTACGCTATGGACTGAACCAACCTGCCGCAGCAGATCGCATCGAGCAAGCGGTTTTAAAAGTTTTAGATCTGGGTTACAGAACTGGTGATATTATGTCAGCAGATATGACCGCAGTTGGTTGTCGGGAAATGGGCAGAGTGCTGATTCAAGCCTTAGAGTAACCCTGAAATTTAGTCAAGGGTAGCAATCGTCGTGACGAGCGCTAATGTCGGCTCGGGTTGCCCTGAATCTTAATTTTAAGTTAAAGCTATGGCTACCCGATCTATCTTAAGATGTCAAAAAATGATTTTGGGAAATAATCACTGTGTTTACGATTGAGTCGCCCTTTGCTAAAGCTAAAGCTAATCCCATGCCCCAGTCAGATGCTGATAGACTGTTCGATCCCGCTCTACTCAGGGCTGCTAAGGATATCTATAGTTTCTATTGTCAGATTAACCCCGATCGGGAACGCCGACGACAGCCGATTGGGGTAGCGATGAATAAACTCGATCGACGTGGTAAGTTAATTTTTAGTAGTTATCCGATCTTATTGCCAGAAGAACACTTTATCTCTGTTGACCAGCTAGAACCATAAATTCAATGCTTTCGATCTAGCTCGGGAACCATACCATACCAACTATATTAAAAGTCCAGGGGTAAAATATCGCCAACCAGGTAACGTCTCGTAGATTAATGCTATGGGATCAAACTTAAGCTTGTGCTTACCTTTGTAGTTAAGTTACCCAAAATTCATCGATCGCGAACGAGCACCGCTAAATATCCAGTAAAATATGGAGATATCTAGTCGCGATCGAAAAGTATGACTCAGGCACCAAATCTAGATGACAGCAACCGTCAGGTAGATCGCGAATTGAGAGCTTTAAATCGTAGAGTCGATCGATTGGAATATACTCAAGTATCGCCTCAAGAGTTTCGCCAAGCCTTTGAGCGTGTCTATGAAGAGATCGACGATCTTAAAGACGATGTGAGAGAAATGCGAGCGGAGCTAAATGGGAAGATAGATACGATCGTGGGTCATACTACTGGACAGGGAAACGCATAGATACGGCAAGATCTCCACGATTACTAATATTTATATACTAATCTAAGCTGTAAGTAGCTAAAAGCCAGAGGTCTGCTGTATACTCTTTGACAAGCAATGTGAGTATTACTCCCTCTCAACTCATTACTCCCAACTTCCAACTCTTATGCTTGCTGGCTCGACCCAATTTGAAACCCTAGAACAAGCACTAAAGCATTACTTTGGGTATGATGAGTTTCGATCGGGACAGCGAGAGATTATTACTACGGCTTTAGCCAATCGGGACTTACTAGTGATCATGCCCACTGGTGGGGGTAAATCTCTCTGTTTCCAGTTGCCAGCATTGCTAAAACAGGGCGTGACGATCGTAGTATCGCCGCTGATTGCCCTGATGCAAGATCAAGTGCAACTGCTGGCAAATAATGGTATCGCCGCAACTTTTTTAAATAGCAGTATTAGCACTGAAGAACGACGAGAACGAGCGGCGGCAATCCACAATGGTGAAATCAAGTTACTGTATGTTGCTCCCGAACGCTTGAATCAAGAGTTTATTACCAACTTTTTGGTAGATTTACATCAAGAAGTGGGGATTGCTGGCTTTGCGATCGATGAAGCGCACTGTGTCTCTGAGTGGGGGCATGATTTTCGTCCCGACTACCGAAAACTAGCACAATTACGGCACTATTTTCCGAAGGTGCCCTGGTTGGGATTGACAGCGACGGCTACCGATCGCGTCCGTCAGGATATCATTAAACAATTAGATCTGCGCGAGCCAGAAATTCACGTTGCTAGCTTCAATCGTCCGAACTTATACTATGAAGTCCGGCGTAAAAGTACCACCCCATATAAAGAGCTTCTAGCTCAAGTCAAACAGTCAGCAGGCTCGGGAATCATCTACTGTTTGAGTCGCAAAAAAGTCGATGAACTGACGACCAAATTGCAACATGACGGGATTAAAGTCGTCCCCTATCATGCAGGATTAGATAGCGAAACTAGAACGAACAATCAGAATAGTTTTATCCGCGATGATGTTCAGGTCATCGTTGCTACAGTTGCTTTTGGGATGGGTATTAATAAACCCGACGTGCGGTTTGTCATTCATTACGATCTGCCCCGCAATATTGAAGGCTATTATCAAGAATCGGGACGTGCCGGACGGGATAATGAACCAGCACATTGTACGCTGTATTTTGGGATGGGTGATATTAAAACGATCGAGTACTTAATCGCTCAAAAAGTCGATCGGGAAACAGGAATGGCACTCGCAGACGAACAGCGAATCGCCACCCAACAACTGCGACGAGTTATTAACTATGCCGAAGCTACCGAGTGTCGCCGGATCATTCAATTAGGTTACTTTGGCGAGAGCTTCCCTGGCAACTGTAACAACTGCGATAACTGTAAATATCCCCGCCCGATTTCTGATTGGACGATCGAATCTCAAAAACTATTATCCTGCGTCTATCGCTTCTCCGAACGCCATAACGGCAGAACCTTCGGACTAGCGCACACTATTGATGTCCTGCGTGGCTCCAAAAATGATAAAGTACTCAAAAATGGACACGATACCCTCTCTACCTATGGCATTGGCAAAGACCGCACCGTTGATGAATGGCGGATGTTGGGTCGATCTTTGCTCCATCAAGGTTTAGTCGATGAAACTAGCGATGGTTACTCTGTCTTGACGCTCAATGCAACGAGCATGGAAATCCTCAAAAGCCAGCGCAAAGTCGAAATTGCGATTTCCCCCCTCAAACCAACTGTCGAAGCCACCGATGTCAGCGCCAACACCGCCGAGGCGCAAGCACTCTACAACCGCCTCCACAAACTCCGCAAACAGTACGCCGATGCCAATAAAGTTGCCCCCTATGTCATCTTCGCCGACTCCAGCCTGAGATTGATGGCGCAGCAACAACCTCAAACCCTCGCCCAATTCGCCCAAATATCCGGCGTAGGGGCGCGTAAACTCGCTCAGTATGGGGAAATGTTCACAGGCGAAATCCGTGCCTTTAGAACCGAATCTGGCTTGAGTATCCAAACCGAATCCGATCCTACCCCCCCACTCTACGTCGCACCACCAACCAAAAGCGATGTCTCCCACACCCACCTCCAAACCCTCGATTTCTACCAGCAAGGCATGAGCCTCGCAGATATCGCCACTAGACGCTCGATGCGCGAGAGTACGATCTTCGATCATCTCGTCAAATTGCTCGAATGCGGGTACAGCGTCGAGATAGACTTAATCGTACCAGCCAAAAAAGCCACCGCGATCGAACAAGCCATCGCGATCGTCGGAGCCGAAAAACTCACCCCCATTAAAGCCCATCTCGGCGATGATTATACCTACGAAGAAATCAAATTAGTCAGAGCCAGATTTACAAAGATAGGGGATAGGGAATAGGAGATAGGGAATAGTTTTAGTAATTAATATAAGTATCAATTCGCCACAGGCGACGCTACGCGAACGAATAGCTTCCAGGAAAAATTCAGTAATGAAGTGAATGCCGCTCTACGCTTCCCACAAATCGAACCATACGCAGAGAGTTTGAGAGGGGGCGTTCCCCCTTTCAACGGGGGGTCTGGGGGAAGCCTCCCCCAGATCCGGGTTCTGCCTCCGCTAGAAAAATCGCAACTCACAAGTATCAATTGTTTGCCGATATGCTTGTTACAAATAACAGTTAAGAAATGCTAAATATGACGATCGAAAACCTCAGCACGCGCGGACACCTCCTCACCGAGCAAGTAAATGTAAATAGTGCCAACCTCGACCGACTCACCACCCTAGAAATAGTAGACTTATTCAACAAAGAAGACATCAACACCCTCAACGCGATCGCAGGTGCTAGAGTCGAACTAGCTAGTGCGATCGATACAATTGCCGATTCCCTCCGTCAAGGCGGACGCCTATTCTACATCGGCGCAGGTACCAGCGGACGACTGGGCGTCCTCGACGCAGCCGAGTGTCCCCCCACATTTTGCACCCCTCCCGAACTAGTCCAAGGCATCCTTGCAGGTGGTGCTGGCGCATTGATTAAAAGCTCCGAAGGCTTAGAAGATATCGCCAGCGATGGTGCTGCGGCAATGGTAGAGCGCAACGTCGGCGAGCATGATGTAGTAGTGGGCATTACCGCAGGTGGTACCACTCCCTACGTCCACGGTGCGATCGAGACTGCCAAACAACGCGGAGCCAAGACGGTATTTATCGCCTGTGTGCCAGCAAATCAGGTCGCTAGCATTGCCGATATCGACATTAGATTACCTGTAGGGGCAGA
>NZ_JANMZA010000163.1:0-3286 GCF_031382685.1 Chamaesiphon sp. OTE_8_metabat_110
AAGAACCATGAGGAAAAAGCTTCTTCAACTAGCTTCTTTTCTTGCTCGGATGGAACGTTATTAAATCCCAGCCATCAATTTACCAAAGCTGGCAATCATAACGTCACCGTCACTATCACCGACAACGACGGAGCCAGCACCACCGACACCATCCAAGTCACCGTCACCAACGTCGCCCCCACTATTAATACCGTCAATATTCCCACGAATATTAACGAAGGCTCCACAGTCCAACTGACAGCCACCGCTACCGACGCAGGTAACGACACCCTCACCTACAACTGGTACATCAACGGTGCAACCACCCCAATTATCGGACAGACAATCGACTATAACTTCGCAAATAGTGGCAATTATCCAGTCAAACTAGATGTCATCGATAGTAACGGAGCCATCACCACTCAAACCGTTGACGTAACTATCAATAACCTCGCACCAACGATCGATTCGATTACCATCCCCACCAACATCAAAGAAGGAGAAACAGTCCAACTTATCGCCACCGCCAGCGATGCCGGGAACGATACCCTTACCTACAACTGGTACATCAACAACGCCATCACACCAATCACCGGACAAACAATCGACTATAAATTCCTCAACAATGGCATTTATCCAGTCCGATTAGAAGTTATCGACAGCGATGGAGCCATCACCACTCAAACCATCGATGTCAGCAGTTGGTGGGCAAAGCATCAACCATTCATTCATCGATAACGGCAACCATGATGAGAAATATTTGTACTGAGCCACTTAGCAAGTCTTAAGATATAGATGGTAGACTGAGCTTCCGGTCGGCTAGTCGATCGAATAGGTCGCTCGATCGTACCGCAGTGTCCAGCTCTTTCTAATGCCCAAAACCTAGTCCCTATCCCCTAATTATGCAAGTCCAGTTTCGCGAATTCAGTCAATTTGATGTGTGGTTTTGGCTGGAATTTAATAACGTTCCATCCGAGCAAGAAAAGAAGCTAGTTGAAGAAGCTTTTTCCTCATGGTTCTTCTTGGGTAAACTGGGGGGATTTAATGCTGAAAATACCCAAGTGCAAGAAACAGGATTGGATCTGAGCTACATGGATTATGACAATGATAGTGCTGACAATACGATGATGTCAGTGATGCACAATATGGGAGATTTTGAATATGAGGGTAACTGGGGGCGGTGCTGGTTGGACTTAGGGACTAGTGACTCGATCGCGATCGATATCCTTATCAATTCACTGTCCCAACTCAGTAAAGAATACGTCGAAATTCACCAACTATTAATTGGTGGTGAAAATGATGATTGGGAAATAGATCCAAGTTATAAAGAATCATTATTCCAGGATATTAATTAAAAGGCATCGCTGAATCCAGGTATGATTCACTCGCTTAGGCAACCTCTGAAATGTAGAGTAGGGGTAATTCATGAATTACCCCTACTCTACATTTCAGCAACGCCAGTTAAGATTAAGGACTTTTCGCGCAGACCGTTATCGCCAGAGTCATGCCAAGGTAACGATCGCATCATGTTAAATCAAAAATATTTTTGGAGATTGTCCCCCCGTCCCCCATCTCCCCATCTCCCCGTCTCCCCGTCCCCCCATCTCCCCATCCCTCCCCTAAATTCCCATTGCTAACTGTAACAACCCGAGAATTTACCGATCTCAAACCTGCTAAATAAATTACAGTTAAGATCGGACAATCAAACATCGAGATCGTATCAGACGGGGAAAACTGGCTATGCACCTAAGCGAAATCACCCATCCAAACCAGTTGCACGGTTTATCAGTACGGCAACTAGAGCAGATCGCCTTAGAAATCAGAGAAAAACATCTTCAGACAGTGGCTGCCAGCGGCGGTCATTTAGCTCCGGGGTTAGGTGTTGTCGAGCTGACATTGGCACTGTATCAAACATTGGATCTCGATCGAGATAAGGTGGTTTGGGATGTCGGACATCAAGCTTATCCTCACAAATTAATTACGGGCAGATACGATCGCTTCCACACGATCCGCCAGAAGGATGGTCTTGCTGGCTATCTTAAGCGCGGTGAGAGTAAATTCGACCACTTTGGTGCCGGACACGCCTCTACGAGCATTTCTGCCGCCTTGGGGATGGCGATGGCACGAGATCTCAAGGGTGAAAAATTTAAATGTGTAGCCGTTATTGGCGATGGCGCATTGACGGGTGGGATGGCGCTAGAAGCGATCGATCATGCCGGACATCTACCCAAAACTAACCTGTTGGTGGTGTTGAATGACAATGAGATGTCAATCTCTGCCAACGTCGGTGCGATTCCGCGCTATCTAAATAAGCTGCGCGTTAGTGCGCCGATTCAGTTTCTCAGTGACAATATCGAGGAACAACTCAAAAATATCCCGTTTGTCGGCGAAACAATTTCGCCCGAGCTGGCGCGGGTGAAGGAAGGGATGAAGCGGCTGGCTGTGCCCAAAGTCGGTGCAGTATTTGAAGAGTTAGGCTTTACTTATATCGGCCCTGTAGACGGTCACAATTTGGAAGAATTGATTAGTACCTTCGAGGGTGCCCACAAGCACGCTGGGCCAGTGATGGTGCATGTGGTGACTAAAAAGGGTAAAGGTTATACGATCGCCGAAAAAGATCGCGAAGGCTATCATGCCCAAAACCCCTTTAATCTGGCTACGGGCAAAAGTGCCCCCGCGACCAAACCCAAGCCACCCACCTATTCTAAAGTATTCGCCGATACCCTGATCAAGCTGGCTGAAGACGATCCGCGCATCGTAGCGATTACCGCTGCAATGGGTACGGGTACTGGTTTAGACAAGTTTGAGACCATATTTCCCGATCGCTATATCGATGTCGGGATTGCCGAGCAACATGCGATTACGTTGGCTGCGGGGCTAGCAACTGAAGGGATGCGTCCAGTCGCGGCAATTTATTCGACGTTCTTACAACGCGCCTTCGACCAAATCGTCCATGACGCCTGCATTCAGCATCTCCCCGTGTTCCTGTGTCTCGATCGCGCTGGCATCGTCGGTGCTGATGGCCCGACCCACCAAGGGATGTATGATATTGCCTATCTGCGGTGTATCCCCAACATGGTGCTGATGGCTCCTAAAGATGAGGGCGAACTACAGCAGATGGTAGTCACAGGTATCAATTATACCGACGGGCCGATCGCGATGCGCTATCCGCGCGGTAACGGTTATGGCATCCCGTTGATGGATGAAGGCTGGGAAGAATTACCCATCGGTAAAGCCGAAATCCTCCGTCATGGCGATGACGTGCTGATGATTGCCTACGGCTCGATGGTACATCCCACGCTCCAAG
>NZ_JANMZA010000168.1:0-8674 GCF_031382685.1 Chamaesiphon sp. OTE_8_metabat_110
CGGTCGTTAGTTAGAACCTCAGCCACTAAACTCGCCGGAATCATCTTTTCCCACTGCCGAATCGCGTCGCTGACAAACCCTGCGGGCAGATCTTCAGTACCGACTTCTAACAAAAAATCAGACATATCGAAAAATTAATAATTACAGCTAAATATATAGATCGATAGAAACTCAATTAGCAGCTCCAAACGTCTCTATTATCTAACCTCTGTGTCCTCTGCGCCTGGTGCGGTTCAAAAAAAACTTTCTAAATGCGTGCTAGCCTAAATCCCAACCTGCAAGTTCTAATTATCTACAATCCCACAGCCGGACAATCATCCAACCTCAAGAATACACTCGATCGAGTCGCAAATTTGTGGCGCGATCGCGGTTGGCAAGTCCAAATCGCCGCCACGACTGCGCCAGGAGATGCCACCACCAAAGCCCAAACCGCAGCCCGTGCGGGCTACAATGCCGTTGTCGCGGCTGGCGGCGATGGTACCGTTAATGAGGTGATGAATGGCTTAGTCGGCACCGAGACCGCATTAGGAGTCTTACCACTAGGCACTGTCAATATTTGGGCGCGGGAAATGGGCTTATCAATGGATATGCTCAAAGCTGCCGAAAGTCTCGCTCAGTCTGAATTGACCAAAATTGACGTTGGCATGGCTGGAAATCGTTATTTCTTACTCATGGCGGGAATTGGCTTTGATGCCGCCGTCACGGCGACAGTAAGGTCGGAAGAGAAGAAATTATTAGGCGCGCTTGCCTATATCAAACAAGCGATTCAAGTCGCCTGGAATTTTCGCGGCGTCCGGCTGAAACTCCGTATCGATGGTAGACGGGTGCGGGGCAAAATCTTGATGGTAATCGTCGGTAATAGTCAGCTCTATGGCGGTGTCGTCAAGTTTACTGCCAATGCGACGATCGATGATGGATTACTCGATGTGTGTGTAATTAAGGGACAAGGGATGTTGTCGGCACCCCGACGGTTAATTTCAATTTTCGCCCGTCATTACAACCGCGATCCGCTGGTGAAATATTATCAAGCTAGACAAGTCGAAATTCGTGGCAAACGCGGTAAGGCTCTGCCCGTACAAGTGGATGGGGATTACCTCGGTACGACACCGATGAGTTTTCAGGTGATTCCCAATAGTCTCTGGATTCTAGTACCGCCGAATGCAGATCGATCGCTGTGGCAATCGGTTGGAGCTTAGCATATGGCAGTCCTATTCGATTTGCAAGAATGTCGTAGGATGTGTTATCGCGTAGCGTAACGCACCAAATATATTTGTAGGCTGGGCAAGTTGTAGGTTGGGTAGAGCGATAGCGAAACCCAACAACCCACAGATCGATTGGTGAGTTGTTGGGTTTCATTCTTCAACCCAACCTACAAATCTACTGTTTACCAATAGATAAGCGGGTTTGAGAAAATTCGATCGGTGCTTAACCAGTCGATCGAGGTCAGTCAACGATCGAAACCAGATATAATCAAAGATTGGAAGCCCGCTAAGGTAATCTCATCCCATGTCCACCGAACTCCAACCCCAGCTTCAAACCGAACTCGAAATCGCCGTCGAACATCGGCGTAATTTCGCGATTATTTCGCACCCTGATGCGGGGAAAACCACCCTCACAGAGAAACTGTTGCTGTACGGGGGGGCAATTCATGAAGCGGGTGCCGTCAAAGCCAGACGCGATCAGCGTAAGGCGACTTCGGACTGGATGGAGATGGAGAAACAGCGGGGAATTTCGATTACCTCGACGGTGTTGCAGTTTGGCTATCAGGGATTTCAGGTAAATCTACTCGATACCCCCGGACACCAAGATTTTAGTGAGGATACTTATCGAACCCTCGCCGCCGCTGATAATGCGGTGATGCTCATCGATGCAGCGAAAGGTTTGGAGCCACAAACGCGGAAGTTATTTGAGGTGTGTAAGCTGCGCGAGCTGCCGATTTTCACATTTGTGAATAAACTCGATCGACCCGGACGCGAACCGTTAGAATTATTAGACGAGATCGAACAAGAATTAGGCTTACAAACCTATGCTGTCAATTGGCCGATCGGTACCGGAGATCGCTTTAAAGGCGTGTTCGATCGTCATCAGCAGAAAGTTCATTTATTCGAGCGGACAGCGCATGGCAGCCGGGAAGCCACCGATACGGTGATGGATCTCCACGACCCGCGCCTGAAGGAAATATTAGACAAAGAATTATTCGACCAACTCCATAGCGATTTGGAACTCTTGGATGGGGTGGCTTCCGAATTAGATCTAGAAGCGATTCACGCGGGTTATATGACCCCGGTATTCTTCGGCAGTGCGATGACCAATTTTGGGGTGGAGTTGTTTTTACACTACTTCTTAGAATACGCCCTCAAGCCCGGAAATCGCAATTCTAACGTCGGATCGATCGATCCTAGCTATCCAGAATTCTCCGGCTTTGTCTTCAAATTACAAGCCAATATGGATCCCAAACATCGCGATAGAGTCGCGTTTATTCGTGTCTGTACTGGTAAGTTTGAAAAAGATATGACCGTCAGCCACGCCCGCACAGGTAAAACCGTCCGACTATCCCGCCCGCAGAAATTGTTCGCCCAAGATCGGGAATCGATCGAAGAAGCATATCCCGGCGATGTCATCGGTCTAAATAATCCCGGCGTGTTCGCGATCGGCGATACGATTTATACAGGTATGAAAAAGCTCGAATACGAAGGTATTCCCTGCTTTTCACCCGAATTATTTGCCTTCCTCCGCAATCCCAACCCCTCGAAATTTAAACAGTTTCAAAAAGGAGTTAAAGAGCTACAAGAAGAAGGCGCAGTCCAGATCATGTATTCAGCCGATGAAGCCAAGCGCGACCCGATTTTAGCAGCGGTGGGACAGTTGCAGTTTGAAGTGGTGCAGTTTCGGATGAAGAATGAATATGGCGTCGAAACGACATTAGAACCGCTAGGATATTCGGTAGCGAGATGGGTACTGAATGGTTGGGATGCTTTGGATAAAGTCGGACGATTATTTAATACTTTAGTTATCAAAGACCTCTGGAATCGTCCGGTGTTATTATTTAAGAATGAATGGAATGTCAATCAGTTATTAGAAGACCATCCTAGTCTAAAATTAAGCGCGATCGCACCCATTACGATCGGATCTTCAGCGGTGAGTTAAATTGACTAAACTCGCATCTTGCGCCAGCGACGCGCTAAACCTGGAGGTTTCCTCCAGGTTTAGCGCATCAAGACAGTAAATAAAGACTGATGAAAATAGCGTCAAAACTTGCTCGTAAATACTATTAACTATCCACTATCCACTATCCACTAAAATACTAGTAACTTTGTTTTGATGCAAGATGTGAGTAAATCCATCATGGTTGTTGGCACTACCTCCCACGCTGGAAAATCATTAATTACCGCAGCCATCTGTCGGCTATTGGTGCGCCAAGGCTGGCGGGTGACTCCCTTCAAGGGACAAAATATGGCGCTGAATGCTTATATTACCGCCGATGGTAAGGAGATGGGTCACGCCCAGGCAGTCCAAGCCTGGGCGGCGAAAATCGAGCCGCGAGTGGAGATGAATCCGATCTTGCTCAAACCCCAGGGCGATATGACTTCCCAAGTAATTTTGATGGGTACGGCGGTAGGAAGAGTACAGGCGGCGGATTATTATCGGGATTATTTCGATCGCGGGTGGGCGGCGATTACCGATTGTTTGGACAAATTAGCTGTAGAATTCGACTATATTGTCTGCGAAGGTGCGGGAAGTCCAGCGGAAATCAATCTCAAACATCGCGATCTGACTAATATGCGAGTGGCGAGTTATTTGCAAGCAAATACGGTCTTAGTTGCCGATATCGATCGCGGTGGTGTATTCGCACATATTGTCGGTACATTAGAGTTGTTAGAACCCGAAGAACGCGCCTTAATCAAGGGATTTGTCATTAATAAATTTCGCGGACAGCGATCGCTCCTAGAGTCGGGAATCACTTGGCTGGAGGAACGAACGGGGATTCCAGTCATCGGGGTAATTCCGATGTTAGACCAAGTATTTCCCTCGGAAGACTCGCTAGACTTATTAGAACGGCGGTCGCGAAAACCGAATGCAGATTTGACGATTGGAGTCGTTAGATTTCCCCGGATTGCTAACTTTACCGACTTCGATCCGATCGATGCCGAACCTACTGTCAATCTCAAATATATTACGACTAAAGATGAACTAAATACTTGCGATGCCATAATTTTACCCGGCTCGAAAACAACCATCGCCGATCTTCAGTGGTTGCAACAAACAGGCATCGCCGCAGTACTACCAGATTATCTAGCCAGTGGCGGTACGATTATGGGTATTTGTGGCGGTTTTCAAATGCTCGGTACTACCCTCGCAGATCCAGCCGGAATTGAAGGCATCCCCGGTGAGTGTCCCGGATTAAGTTTATTTCCGCTCCAAACTACCATTACTGAGATCAAGACTACCCGCCAACTCACCACCACCACCAATTATCCAACAGAAGGCGACTCGATCGCAGGCTATGAGATCCATCAAGGTACGACCCAATGGCACCCTCAAGTAGCTGCTAGCGATGACTACGAGCCATTATTTACCGATGCAAGTCTGGGCATCGTCGATTGTCAACTTCAGCTTTGGGGCACATATTTACACGGCATCTTCGATAATGGGAGATGGCGCAGAAATTGGCTCAACCAGATCCGTCAGCGTCGCCACCTTGCCCCAATTACTATCGAAGTACCGGATTATGCCAGTCAACGAGAGGAGATTTTTGATACGTTGGCTGATTCAATTTCGGAGTATCTAGATTTAGCTCGGTTGCAATAGTCGAGCGCGTAAAACAGAGTTTGAGATCTGTAAAAGGTATTTTTTACGATGTCGAAATCATCTAAAATCTAGATGGTGGGCAGCGATTCGCGCCCTGGAGGTTTCCTCTAGATCGAGCGAATCAAGACATTGCCCACTCTACATTTATCTAACGGCATAAAGTTTACTTAAGTAGACTGAATCCGAGTAATATCTCGAACTTTTCAAACACCCTCTTAATGACGGGCAATGTCCATCATACATTTTTCATCTAGGACATGTTAGCAAACTATCAACGATCGACCGATCTAACGACCCCAGAAGTTACAATTTGCCCCGGCTACCTATCACCCAGAGTCGCAACCGAACTATATACCCAATTATGCGAGCGCATTGATTGGGATCTTCGCATCAGTGCGCGGAAGACGGCATGTTTTGGGCTACCTTACAATTATTCGGGCTTAACCTATGAAGTCCAGCCCATGCACCCTCTACTTCAGCCGCTATGCCGACAGTTAACGCAAACTTTAGGATTTGAACCAAATAGTTGTCTGGTCAACTTTTACAAAGATGGTCGCGATAAAATGGGTTTCCACTCTGACGAAATCGATAATCTCGAAGACGGTACCCAGATTATT
Source organism: Chamaesiphon sp. OTE_8_metabat_110 (assembly GCF_031382685.1). Taxonomy (NCBI): domain Bacteria; kingdom Bacillati; phylum Cyanobacteriota; class Cyanophyceae; order Gomontiellales; family Chamaesiphonaceae; genus Chamaesiphon; species Chamaesiphon sp. OTE_8_metabat_110. Next base: position 5,427 of record NZ_JANMZA010000168.1, read on the forward strand.
ATTATCTCGCTCGGTACAGAACGGAAACTTTCATTTCGATCGAAAGCCGATTATGAGCAACGTCTTAGTTATCTTTTACCACATGGTTCATTGCTATATATGAGCCAGAAAACCCAAGAATTCTGGAGTCATGCGATCAAACGGGCTAATGTGATGGATGGTCGGATTAGTCTGACCTTTCGCCGGATCGATCCATTGTATCGAGCGTTACCAGCGCCAACGCTTGAACCATAACGGCAACAAAGAGAGGAAAACTAAGAAAATAGCTGCAAATCCAAACTGCAACCGATCTCCATCTTGTATCGCCGTTTTACCAGCAGCACCCAGCCAAGTGTAAGCGATCGTACCGGGGATAACACCGATAAAAGTTGCAAATGTATAAACTTGAAAACTAATTGGCGTCAGTGCGAGGAGAAAGTTAATCAGATTAAATGGCGCGATCGGTGCTAACCGTAAGGCTAGAATCAGATTAAAAGCATTACCTTGCTGTGGCTTAATTGCTGTTAATAAGACTCGATTTCTATCGCTATTATCAAATATTCGATTGAATTTATTGAGCAATTTGTGTCTCCCAAAATTGGCGATTGCCCAATCTTGAAAAACATATCGAGTCAGGTAGAATGCCCCGATCGCGCCTAGTGTTGCTGACAATACAGACCAAACTGTGCCCCATACTAACCCGAATACATAGCCGCCAGCTAATGTATGAATTGTAATTGGTAAACCCAGCACAGCTACCAACACATAGGTAATCACAAAAGCAGGAACAGCCCAGACACCAAGTTTTTGCAGGTAGTCAGTCAGCATTTCTCGATCTAATAAGTTACGTGCTGGCGTCGTAAAAAACAAAATAATTACACCAGCTAATAAGATTGGCTTTAAATAATTACCGATCTGCTGTTTGAATTTCGATCGCATCGACGGCTTTGACATAAGTAGCTATGCGAAATTAAATGTAAAATGCCAGTCCTTTGCCCTCACCCCCAGCCCCTCTCTCTTGATTCGCTAAACCGTCGGGGAACAAAGGCGTGCGCGAATCGCTCCCAAGTTTGGGAGAGGGGAGCCAGAGCCGGAGGCGAGGGCGGGGTGAGGGCAATTTCGTCGTTGTCACTTTAATTATGTCCAGCTAATTAATTAGGGCTTGGCGATCTTTGATTCTTCCCGATCTTGCAGCACTAACAGCGAATTGTTTCGTAAATCGATCGCGGCAAATATACTCAAAACATCACACTGCCATGCTGTGAGGATAAAAGTCATCGCGATCTCTTCAATACTATTAATCAGACACATCCCGATCGCCAACCAGAGGGTATTAGCATCATCGAAGCCAAATAATCTCACAGTGGCAACTAATAAAGTTAAACCCCAGATTTTAGCGGTATAAGTATGAAAGCTGGGAAATTTTCTAAACTTCAGCCAACCAATCGCATACAAAGAGATTTGCGCCATCGCCGCTATTAATAACGGCACTTTAAAATCGATAACTACTTGGGGATATACCCGCCAAGTACTAGCAGCAATACACAAATACAGGCAAATATCCGCCCAACTATCTGCTTGTCGGAGCTTCGCGGTACTCACCCCCAGTCGCCGCGCGATAACCCCGTCGAAGATGTCAGAAAGTACCGCGATAATATAACCAACTAGGAACAAACTACTAATCTGGCGATCCCAGGCATCAAGCAACAGTAAAGGGGCGAGTGTCAAGCGCATTCCAACTAGAATAATAGGAACATATACTAGTTTTTTAAGCATTGGATGGAAATAAAACTAATGTTTGGCAGGACATGACTGGCGATCGTGAATTTATTCATAATACATTTATTTAGACCAGTAGCCGCCTTCCCGATCGCCAAAAATATGGCTAAGATTACAAGTGTGAGGAGAATATTAATTTTTTGCCACTCGACGAGATTGAGACTTTCGACTAACTACCTGCATGGGTGGGAAAATTTCTAACCCCAGATCGCCACGCACCTCCTTTTTTCGGTAACTACATGAATTTATTGGAGTCTATCGCCCCTTTTGATGGTTATGCTACTGCCATCGCTCAGGATATCTTTGGGCTATTGGGGATTGGCGTTAAGGTGCAAAATCCCGAACGACTGCCCTCCTCTGGCCCCTTACTGATTGTCTGCAATCACCGCAGTTTCCTCGATCCGTTTATTTTGACTAGTTATCTCAACACGCCGATCAACTTTGCTTGCCATCGGTATATGGGCAATGTCCCCGTGCTGCGTGAAGTATTGCAGAGTTGTGGCGGTTTCCCGTTGACTAACAAGGATTGGTATCGCGATCTAGTGGAGCATTCTACAAACTACTCGATCGAGGTAAAACGATCGGGATTTTCCCAGAGGGTGCCGCCCCGATGCTGGCAACGCCGACCCCCAAAGGGATCTGTCCATTTTATCGCGGCTTCGCCCATTTAGCACTCCAAGCAACTGTCCCCAATTTACAGATCCTCCCAGTAGCCATCTGCTCGCAGGCCGAAGTCCAATGGCCCGCCGTACCTCTGAGCCTGCTGCACCATCTAGACCCCTTAGAGCCGCTATTTCGCCAAGAGGGTTGGCATCCTGCCGTACTCTATCAACGAGTCGTCATTCGGATCGGCGAACCGTTTGCGATCGAGCCTTATCGAGAGCGTTACCACGGTCGTCAAGCTGGTAAAGTAGTAAAGGATCTGACTGCCACATTATCACACCAAGTTGCTGACCTGCTCGCAGCATAAATCATGCAGCTTCACTCTCATCCCCTTAATTTTTTTCAACCCCGACCAGCTCAGCCACATCTACCGCTATTTGTTTTTTTTCCGGGGATGGATGGAACTGGTCGATTACTTTACAAGCAAATCGATGGATTAGCATCCAGATTCGATCTGCGCTGCTTGGCAATCGCCAGCGATGACCGTAGCGATTGGCACGGATTGGTAGATCGATCGATGCAGTGTATCATTACCGAGCTACCCGAAGGACGGCAACTATATTTATGCGGCGAGTCTTTCGGTGCCTGCTGGGCAATGCAAGTTGCCAGTAGAATGGCTAAAAACATCGAAAAACTGATACTCATCAATCCCGCTTCGTCATTTGTGCGGTTGCCGTGGTTGACGGAAGGGAGCGCACTCTCCAGTTTGTTGCCAGACAATATGTATCCATTATCCACGCGGATTCTCGCCAATTTTCTCACCAATGCCGATCGAGTCACGCCTGAAGATCGTCAAAACCTGATCGATGCGATGCTCTCCGTCCAAC
>NZ_JANMZA010000175.1:0-5468 GCF_031382685.1 Chamaesiphon sp. OTE_8_metabat_110
ACAAAATCGGTAATCGGTTTGGAGCCACTTTGATAGATAAACGCCCCTTCTACGGGCAGCAATTGGGCTTCGGCTTGTCCTTTGGGCTTGACTTGCACTCCCGTTACCCCTGCTACTGATGTTCGGATAAAAACTGTTGAAAATGAAAGAATAGCGAAAAATAGTTAATCGCATCCCTGATACAAACCTGACAATTCCAAGAAAATTCCAGATAGCCATAATGCCGATAGCTAGATTTTTCATCGATCGTCTGACTGAAGCATCCAGTTGTAAAAAATCGGCTATTACTAGTATTCAAAGAACTCACCAAATCCTTCAATGCTCGATCCGCAGTTAGTTCGGGAATAGCATCAATTAATTCTGGATAAGTAGTGAGGTTTTTGAAACCATGATTTATCTGCCCATCTTCACTGGCGATTCCAGTTCCTAGATAAGGAATCTGTTTGGTACAAGAACTGAGTGATAATAAATTAATACACGGTAATTGCATTCCAAATTAAGTGAGAGCGAATTTCCTAAGATTTAGCGAGCATTCTCGTGCTAAACCAACTAAATCGATCGTCCAAACCATCCAAACCGTCAGTCACGAGTTCGTCGGGATGTCCGGCAAATGGTTTGGCACCACCATCGACTTCGATCCCTGGAATTAGCCCCGCCACGCGTTCGATGCGCCGTTCCCGGATTATGCGAGACAAGACAACATAAGACATTGCCCCTACTAAGAAAGGAAGGTTGGTGCGATCGGAGATCTGCTAATTCAAAGATCTGACCAAGTTATCAGGAGCCTAAAATTGACCGATATGATAGGCTCTCTCTTCGGTTTTTAGCAGAATTTGCTCGTATAAATGCAGTGTTGCCCGATCGCCCAAACTTTCAGCTTGACTAGCTTGGCTGCGGATCAGCGCGATAATTGCTTGTTCGCCTACCAAGTCATTTTCTAACATCGTCCGACAGTTAAAGGCACCATCGGCTTCAGGGGTGAAACAACAAAGTTCTGCCAATTTGGTAAAACTCGCCGCAGGGACTCCGCCTAAGCCATCCAAGCGTTCGGCAACATCATGAGCGTGACTTTTGAGTTGCTCGTAGCCATCTTCAAAAAACTGGTGCAGCGAGTAAAATTCTGCGCCTTCTACGACAAAGTGATGTTTTTGATATTGCAAGTATAAAGCCTGAAAACTTGCCAAAGCGATATTTAAGCCCTCACACACTGGCTCAGTTACCGTAAGATCCAATCCCACGACGTTAGCTCCGACTTCACCAAATCCACGCATTAAGCTCTGTGATGTTGTCATAAATTTCTCGCTTTCTATTTAAGGTTAACTTTTTAACCAGACTATTCGATATTTTTACAGCTAATCGTCATCGATTGATTTAACAAAGCAGTCTTAGTTAAGTATCTTAGCACGAGTAGTTTGGGTCGGGGGACGTGCTGTAAACCTGCTCACATCTCATTTGAGCTGCTCGATCGATAAGATGTACTATTGATAAAAGTTGGTAACAGCTCCGGTGCGACTCATTCGCCCACAATCTAGGCTAGTAGAGACTTTTAAGGATTTTTAGCTCTAATTGATGTCGCCTGATGCTAACATAGCTATCAACTTGTTGCTTCTAATTATCATTTAGGGTATTCTGAATTTAAGCAAAAGCATCGTTGGCGTAGCCTCTTTGCTAAGGCAAACGCTGTGCCTAATGCAGGCTTACGACAACGCGTTGGCAACGCCTGCGCTTTGCGCTTACGGAATGAGAATCCCAATTAAAATGGAACAAGTAAATTACTCAGACTGGATCTCGATCGTCGATATAGCCTGGGGCGAGCGCTGGCAGATACATCGCCGTCTTCAAGAGCTGAAAATTCCTTGTAAGTGTTCCACTGGGCAACTCTTATTAGTGACAGTAGACACGCCCACTGCGGCTATTCAAGTTTGGAGCGTGACTCGGACGCAATCGCTCGATCGCAGTCAATTGGTGGATTGGTTGGATCGCTGCTTCACTATACCAGCCGTTGGCATAGCCTCTGCTAGACGCGAGAATCGACATGGCAGTGAGTTACACGATCGCTAGCCAAAGTAATCAATCATAGCTGTATAAATTCCAACAATTATGGAACAATCGAGTTTCAGTGCTATATCCAGACGGAATGCCGACAAAAATCTGCTGACTATCTTGCTGGCTGGGGTGGGTGGCTCGATCGCGTTCCACATTGCGGCGATCGCTGGAGTCGCTCATTGGTGGCAGCCCACCGCCGCGATCGACGAACCGATGGAAATTACGATGGTAGATGTCGAGACTGAGCAGCCACCAGCAAAACCTGCGCCACAGACAACAGTAGCCCCCGTTAAGGCTCCTACAAAGGTAGAGCCAAAGCCAGAGGCGGCAAAACCAGTCCCGATCGTTAAGGTACCCGCGACACTGGAGCCAAAAACAGCTCCAGCTAAACCAATGCCGATCGCCAAAGTACCTGCCCAGGTAGCGCAAAAACCAGCCCCGATCGTCAAGACAGCATCAGCACTCGATAACTTCATCGATCCGGCGAAGCCGACGCCACGCGAACGAGTTCCCACTAAACCTGCTAGTAAACCTGCACCCAAGTCTATCGAACCGCCATTAAAAGTGGTAGCTCCAGAGTTTCCTGACGAACTATTCAAACCAGCGCAACCGCTAGCAGAAACTCCGGTAACACCCAAGCAAAAGGTAGTAAAATCGCCGACTTTTACTACCCCTCCACCGCAACAGCAGAAAATAGTCACAGAGCCTCAGCCGGGAACGCCCATCGGTGAAAATCAATCAGGGTTGGCGAGTACTTCACCCAATCGCCAACTTGCGAGATCGACAGATACACCCGCACCAACTCCAGAACAAGATTTTGGGGAAGTCGCACCGAGCAAAATTAAAACACCCACCCCCGACGACTTTACAGGCTCCAGCAACAACCAGTCAGGATTGGCGGGGCAACCTACTGGCGGCGGAAAACTAGGCAATAGATTAGCTGGGAATACGCCTGGTAGTAATACTGCCAGTGATGACAACTTTGGTAACGTCGCACCCAGCAAAGTCAAGGCTCCCAGCAATGACGATTTTGCAGGCTCCAGTAACAACCAGTCAGGATTGGCAAATAAACCTACTGGCGGCGGAAAGCTAGGCACTAGATTAGCTGGGAATACTTCTAGTATTACTACTAGAAGTGATGGTGAACCTAGCGGTGTCACTCCAGGCAATAGTTGGCGCGGTGCCAGAGCCGAGCCAGGTGCTGGCTTGAAACCAAATCCAGGGAATACCAGCAGTGACGATGCTGGTGGGAAAGCATTTGGCTTGCAATGTATCAACAGATGCGAAATTAGCGGACTGACAGATTTAGACGATCGCGATGGTGGCAAAGATAAATTACGGATCAGGATCGCCATCGATCCCAGCGGTAATGTCACTAGTGCGAGTATCGCCAAATCTAGCGGTAATTCGACGATCGATCGAGTAGTGATTAATGGAGTCAAACAAATGCAATTTAGCCCCCCAGGGAAAGTAGTAGAACGAGTAGTAAAGGCGAATATCTTACTATGATTAGACTGCTATTACTATTAAATTCGATCGCTAACGTTGGGCATTTTTAGTACTAATACAGTAATATTTATTCGATAAAAGTTGTTTGGGTTATATGAGTTATTTCAAAATATTAATTACGAGTGCAATCGGAGTTGCAGTCTCACTATCTCAATCTCATCACGCGATCGCCGCCAGCATCACATTGCCCGATGGGAGTAAATGTGAGGGTGAAGTGAGTAGAGGAGTTTTAAACGGGCAAGCCACTTGCAAATATGCTAGTAAAGATACCTATACTGGCTCTTTCAAAGACGGTAAATTTTCTGGGACTGGTAAGTATACATTCGCCGCTGGCGGCAGCTATCAAGGCGCATTTAAAGACGGTCAAATTGAGGGGAAAGGAGTAAGAACCTATCCAGACGGCGATCGGTATGAAGGCGATTTTGCCAAGGGAGAACCCAATGGCATCGGTAATTATATCGCGGCGGGTGGCGGCGGTTATCAGGGCGAATTCAAAAATGGAGATCCCGCAGGTAAAGGTGCATTTACCTTTAAAAATGGCGATCGCTGTACCGGAATTGCTACAAATACTCAACTCAATGGAGCTGGTACTTGCGAATACAAAAATGGAAATAGTTATCAAGGTAATTTAGCTAACGATAAGCCAGATGGTAAAGGTGTGATGACTTTTGCCGATAAGAGTACTTATTCAGGTGAATTTAAAGCCGGACAATTTGCAGGGACAGGGACTCGCAAATATAAAAATGGTAATATTTATACTGGTACCTTTATTAATGGCGCCCCCAGTGGCAAAGGAGCATTAATTCTAGTTAGTGGCGACAACTATACTGGTGATTTTGCGGCGGGAAAATTCAATGGTGCTGGCACCTATAAATTCAAAAATGGAGACAGTTATACTGGAGAATTTAAAGATAGTAAATTTGTCGGTAAAGGTGTAATCATTACAGGTGGAAATCGTTGTGAGGGAGAATTTAGCAATGGCGAACTAAATGGTAAAGCTACCTGTAAATACAAAGGTGGCGAACAATTTACTGGCGAATTTAAAGATGGCGATCGGGAAGGCAAAGGAGTCTTAACTGCTGCCAATGGTAGTAAAATAGAAGGAACTTGGAAAGCAGGAAAAATGCAATAATTATGGACTTTATTAAAACTTTTAATGCAGGTGGCGCGGTAATGTATCCCCTGCTGTTTGGTTCGATCCTCACGATCGCTCTTGGGATTGAAAGGCTATATTTCTGGACTAAAATCGGTCGCAGAGAGAAACCAATGATTAGGGCAGTATTAGATTTATATCAGAATGGATCGCCACTAGTTATCGATCGACTAGAACGCGAACAAGATCTACCGATCGCCAGAATCTTTATGGCGGCAATCGGCCTAAAAGATGCGACACCTGATGAATTTCGGTTGGCACTAGAGAGCGAAGCTCATGCCGAAATTCCGATCTTACGCCGATTTATTGATATTTTTGATGCCATTATTGGATTAGCCCCACTGCTGGGGCTTTTGGGTACCGTAACAGGCTTAATTGCTTCATTCTCTTCCCTAAAAATCGGTCAGAGTGCTGGGGCGGGTGCAAATAACGTCGTCGGCGGTATTGCCGAAGCTTTAATTAGTACGGCCACAGGCGTAGTTGTCGCCGTGATGGCTTCTCTTTGTGCGAATCTATTTCGGGCATTGTATCAACGACAAATGTCTCAAATTCAAGAATCCACAGGTCAATTAGAACTCATTCACCGTCGTAATTGGCAACAGTAAGCATCGTTGGTTAAATAACGTCAGTTCGGGATAAGAAAGGGAAGAGGCATTAAGCTAGAAGGTATAACTATCAACGCTCTAGCACCTCTTCCTATGAATAGTTTAGACGCATTATTCTCGGATATTGATGATTTCTGTCAAAAATTTGAACCAAG
>NZ_JANMZA010000190.1:0-8325 GCF_031382685.1 Chamaesiphon sp. OTE_8_metabat_110
GCTGCCAGCCTGGGGAATGTAGCGTTGAAGTCGATCGTAGCGGATCTTTAATCTGACCTTTTGATGATAAGCCAAAAAACAATCTTCATCTCTATCTACTAAAAAAGACTGATTAAAGATCCGCTACGATCGACTTCAACGCTACATTCCCCAGGCTGGCAGCTATCAACCGATCGATGTCATTAGAAACATCCAGACAAACCGCACGGATTTAGTCAGATGGCGCAGATCGATTTCACCCGCCAAGTTAAAGCAGTGTCGGCGATTAATCGATCGAGCGACAACTTCTAAGTAAACTAAAAAGGAGTACTAACAACTAATTAGCTAGCACCCCTTCTTAATCTATATAAATCTCAAACTATCGATTAAATTAGTCGATCGAGTGGACTTTTAGTTGCCAATCGACCTACCTACAGACGATTGTATTAGTCACCCCCGCTCGATCGGTGCGACTAGAATTACTACATTCTGCACCATGCTTATAGATTTTGATGGCAATCGGTTCTCGATCGGTGGTCGAACCATTTGCCGAGATCGTCATATTTTTACCAGTCGTAAAATTAATTGTCAGCGGTAGTTTCCCGATCGCCTGCTCTGTAGTACTCGTCCGAGAGCGATCGTGCTGAGTCATGGTATAACTCCCCCACAATGTACTCCCGACTTTACCACTATACTCAACTCGATACTGAACTCGATCGCTAAATGGATTGCCAAAAGTCTGAACACCCATCAACCCCACACCCGTCACCAATGACCACAAGAAATACACGCTTTTCACAGCTTTGTTAACCCAATGCTACACAAACTAAATATACCCAGTAAAATAGCGCAAAATGTGTCCTAAATGCTTAAAAAATTCTGTGCTTTATTCTCCTTGAGGAACATTTGTGCGGGGATCGCTCTAGATAGCGTGGCGACTAGATTAGGAGCGGTTATCTCAGACAATAAAATTATGGCTTGTATTATCCGATCGAGCGCTCGGCGGCGTAATTCAAACTGGGTTACAACCGCTTTACCACTTTTTATAAGGCAAAAATTTCCCAGACATGGTAAGTTTGACTCGATCTCCCTTGGGATCGACTTCTTTGTCCACATCCATCGTAAAATCGATCGCGCTCATAATCCCATCGCCAAACTTTTCTTGGATGACACTTTTGAGCGGAAACCCATAGACTTGGATAATCTCATAAAACCGATAGACAAAGGGATCTGTCGGCACGATCGGGCCTAAACCTTTAATCGGATATTCGGTCAATCGATCGACATAATTAGCACTCAGTCCCAAGGCCTCAACGAGTAACTTCGCCTCATCTTCCGAAGCAGCGGCTTGTCTGTACAGCACCGCCGCAATCCAGACTTCATCTCGACCTAAGATTTTTTCGAGATCGGCAAAGCTCAATCCTTGTCGCTGCTTGGCGGCTAAGAGTTCGGACACGATATCTGGGAGGTTCATAGTTAATTTTGACCATAGTATTGGCAGTATGAGTCAAAATATAAACGAAAGTGAGAATTCAAATAGTTACCTAGCTAACAAATTTCAATTTTGGAGCAATTTTTTAGGATGAGTAGGACACACCAACATGTAATCGATCGAATTCAATTGATATTAAATATATTCGATCGCTTGTTTATAAGAGAATAGTTTTGTAGTTTTGTAGGGTGGGCACTGCCCACATACATATATTCGCTCGAATTAGATAAGTGTTAAATGTATTCGAGCGCTTGTAAGTTATTATTTGTCATGAAAATATTTGTTAAATATGAAATATGTCTCGATTCTCTTGCAGAGACACTTCGCGAACGATTGTTGAAGATATTGCTCGATCGTGTAGCGTGTCTTATACAATCCAATTAAACAGCTTAAATCCTTATTTTTGCTGCTCGGTATTGTTGGTGGGCAGTGCCCACCCTACGTTTTTGTAGCTTTAAAAATTGGGTGAGGCTAATCAATGAATTACCCTTACCCAATTTTGAGAATTACCCTCACTCAAATTTTTAATTCATCGATTCTAGGTAGTCCCGAACGCGATTGCGGCGTTTAGGTTGACGGAGTTTTTGGAGTGCTTTGGATTCGATTTGGCGGACGCGTTCGCGGGAGAGTTCGAGTACTCGTCCGATATCTGCTAGAGAGTGCGCTTGATTGTATCCTAGCCCAAACCGCAGACAGATTACCTCCCGCTCTCGATCGGTCAAATCGGCTAGCAGTTGGACGAGTTCGCCTTGGAGCGATTCGCGCATCAGTAGTTGTTCTGGAGTCACTTCGTCAGCTTCGAGCAGATCTCCCAATTCGGTATCCCGATCTTTACCAACTTTCACATCCAATGATACCGATCGCGGGACGCGCATGAGTACTTCTTGCAATTGTACCAGCGTCATGTCTAGAGCCTTGGCGACCTCCTCCAAGCGTGGGGGGCGTCCGGTAGCCAGACTCAGCTCGCGTTGAACTTTTTTGATCTTGTTGAGCTTTTCGGTGATGTGGACGGGGAGGCGGATATTTCGGCTCTGGGTGGCGATGGCGCGAGTAATCCCTTGGCGAATCCACCAGTAAGCATAGGTACTAAACCGATAGCCCTTGGTGGGGTCGAATTTATCGACGGCACGCTCCAAACCCATCGTCCCTTCTTGAATCAGATCTAGCAGTTCCAAGCCGCGATTTTGATATTTTTTGGCAACCGAAACCACTAACCGGAGATTGGCTTCGATCATATGCTCTTTGGCACGGGTACCAGCCGACTGAAGGGCATCAATTTCGCTAGCTGTGATGCCAGCTAGTTCTGCCCATCTTTGCTTGCCAGCGGTCAATCTCGGCTTGAGTTCGGCGAGGGAAATCCCCGCAGTACTCGCCCAGCGTTCGAGGGAGGGGCGATGTCCCAATTGGGCGGTTAATCGATCGTGAATCTCGATCGCTTCGACATAGTGTAAGATTACCAAATCGTTACTCTGCCCTAATTTGGTTTGCTCGGCAGCATGATTGCGTAATTCTAGCAACTGGACGTAGCGCTGGACGACTTTGGCTTCAGAGATCTCTTCGTCCCGCAGCAGTAGGCGCACTTTCCCAATTTCTTGGAGGTAGATCCGCACGAGATCTTTGCTGTAATAGATATTTTTCGCAGCAGCGGGAACGGCGGTGCTGTCGAGATCTTCTTCATCAAACAGTTCGGGCAAAGAGGTACGCAGACTCTCTTCATCCAAATCTATGCCCCCTAGCTCCAGCTCTGGAGCTGACTCATCATATTCTGCTGATTTGTACAAGGATTTACTCGGCATAGACTTTTCTGGGGGTACTCGACAAAATTTAGGTATGAAAAATTTAGACTCTACTGTTGTCTGTAAAATTTTTGGCGATTCTCTCTCTCCAGAGGCTACGCCAACGAGATTACTCTTTGCAACCGCTAAGCATATCATTCCCACCTTTGCCTCCAAATCCCTCACTAGCAAAATATTTTATTTGACATTTTCCGATTTAAGGGCTAAACAACTGGGATGCGAGCGCAGATGTACCTCAAAGCGGCAATCGGGAGCCAGAACGTAAGTAGATCCACATAGCGGCTCCTAAAAACGCAACTCAGATCTTTATCTCCCACTGGCGCACAAACAACAGCGACTCAGCTCAAAAATAGCCAAATCGCTGCAAGTATTTATTTAGATCTACGTTTACTGTCGTTGGCGTAGCCGCTGGAGAATGAGCATCGACGACCGTTCCAAACTCAATGCTGAAGACAATCGATAGATATTTATTCGATACTCAAAATCCAGGTACCAACATATCGAGCGACTGGAAACTCCGCACTACTTTTCACCTGACAAGTGAAGTAGTACATACCGCCACCATCGGGATTTTGAACGTTGTTCAAGACAACTTCAATCTCACCCTTGGTTTTGAGACGTTTGGCTAGGTCGATTTGGATGGTTTGATTTTCACGATTCCATTCGACTGATTCCACGGGAATAGATTTACCGCCAGCAAACACTTCAATCGCCTTGTCATCAAACTTACCTTTGTAGTAATCGGGATAAGTAATTTGAATCTGGGCAGCACCGAGCCGATTGATTTTTGAGCCTGGAAGTTTGAGGCTGTAGCGGTCGGTTGTATTGCGGTATCCGGAGTCTAAGCGATAACTAAGTTGATTTGAGGGATCGACACCGCTAAATAAAGTAAATCCCGGCAAACTGTCGGCTCTAGTAACCAGGGGCGCAACTGCAACCAGGCATCCAGCCAGCGCGAGGATCGGGAATAATTTCTGAGCTGTCTGAATTTTTAACATCTATGTTCTCTACTAAATCTCGAACTTTAAGAATATGCTACTTAAATTTACTCTTAATTTGAGATTAATTGAATAAGATCGATCGACTTTGGTCGGAAATTAGGCTAAATCCGCTAAGTACAATCGCATCATCTAGCATTTAGTAGCTAAATTTTTGTAATTGATGATACAGTTTGTTGATGAAACTCAAACCTAGTCCCTGCTGGATGTCGATCGCTTCCAGATGGAAATAATTAATTCAGCAAATTAGCTGATGTAATGTGATGACTGCTGAGAGTAGGATGTCGATATTTTTGCCTCGATTACATTATTACCCCGATTGTAGGTAGGTGAGTGTGTTGGGTTTCATTCTTCTGCTTGGTGCGCTCAATCTTGAGGAAACCTCCAGAGCGCGCATCCGCAACCCAACCTACAGATCCTAAGCGGCTTTTCGCTCCCATCTCTTCTCGAAATAGTAACTAGATTTACGCCGTAGAGTACTAATTAGAGTTGTTTGCACAAAAATAGTCGTTCTGGGCGATGCCAGGGAATAAACGACCAGACTAACTCTGTCGAGATGACTTCATAGCCTAATTTCTGATATAAATTGCGACCGCGTTCGTTATCGCCCATCACATGCAGATGGATTTCAGTAAAGCCCCAAGACTTGGTTAATTCCTCGCAGTTGAGGAGGAGCTTTTGAGCGACACCACGCCGTCGAAAATCGCGGCTGACGGCGAGATTCGAGATGTAGACATAACGATGATGTGTTGATTGACGATAGTTAGCATTCCTGATCCCAACTTCGATCGTGCCGATGACGCGTGACTTTCCTAGCTCTGTGTATGAGGCAATCGAGCAAACTTGTTGCTGGGGTTTGGCGCTGGTGCTGTTACTAGCCGGGTGAGTGCGCAGACGATGGCGGAGGTCTTCGGCAATCCCTAGTTTGAATAGGGGTGTAAACCACCCCATCCAGCCCCGATCGAAGTGAAAACTTCTCGTAATAATATCAGCTACGCAATGTATTTCATCTTCTCGCACGTTCCGAATCTCAATGCGATCGGGATCGAGATCGATCGGCTCGGCGATATCTACAGTGTTTGCGATCATGCGTGTCTGAATTATGGGGGTTTGTGCTGAGTTTCGATCCACCACAGTATTGAGTAACTCGACTTGATAATTCAATGCGATCGAGTGTTCAACTATTTAGATTCGCAGTCAGTCGATCTACAATTAGAACTAACAAGTGTAAAAGACTTACTCTCTAATATAACTCATTTAGCCGATCGTGCAGGCGATCGAGGTAATCCTTTGGCATCTCACCCCGAGCATCAATCTCCTCCCGAACGACCCCAATCGAGTGTCGTTGGCACAAAGCCCTCTCCCGTGGAGAATCGCACCGCTAACGCGAACCCTCCCATTGTGTTGGTAGAAACTGCGTTCTTGGCTAGCGCGACCAGCCTACTGTGGTTATTAAGTTATTACTTGCCTGCTGTGCCAGTATTTAGAGTATTCTTTCCCATTCCGATCGCGTTAATTTATTTACGGTGGGGTCGTCGCGCTGGCTGGATGACAGCCCTAGTTTCGGGTTTACTACTAACGGTATTAATGGGGCCGACGCGGAGTATTTCTTTTGTGATTCCATATGGGATGATGGGCGTACAATTGGGAGCCTGTTGGCGGCGGCGGACTAGCTGGCTGACCTCGATTTCACTAGGGGCGATGGTAGATTGCCTGGGGGTTTTCTTCCGGTTTTGGTTGACTTCGGTGTTATTGGGTGAAGATTTGTGGGTCTACCTGATGCTCAGGATGCGCGACTTTTGTGAATGGCTGTTCGTGCAAGTCGGGATCTTAGCCGAGCCGAGTTTACCAGTAATTCAAGTGCTGGCGATCGCGCTGGTGTTAGTGAGTAATTTTGTCTATGTTTTTGTCGTGCATCTGGTGGCACTACTGATGTTTGAAAAGCTGGGTAATTCGCTGCCCAAGGCACCTGCTTGGGTGGATACATTATTAGAGTTATAAGTAGGTTAGGTGCAATTATTTATAAAATAGATTACAACTGAAACCTAGCTGGTGAGAAATGTCCACCCTACGCGATATCTTTTATGTGACGACTATGAGATATCTTTTTAGACATCCTCTAAAACCCAATTCTTAATTCTCAATTCTCAATTAAATTAAAGATTATATGGTGGCTACTAAATACACGTATTTGTATGGGGCTGGTGGGCACTCCAAGGTCATTACCGACATCCTCAACAGCCTAGATATCGAAGTGATTGGCATGTTTGATGACAACCCCCCGGATGCTAAATTCAAGGGGATGGAGATCCGCGATGGGATTCGGTTATTGGGAATGGGTTTTCCCGAATTGGATGCACCCTTGATTATTAGTGTCGGCAACAATCAACGCCGTGCCGAGCTGGCAGAATTAATTACGGCAAATTACGGCACGGCAATTCATGGTAGTGCGATTATCTCTGCCAAAGCCAAGATTGGGGTGGGTACGGTCATCTTACAAGGTGCGATCGTTCAAGCTGGAGCCGAAGTCGGCGCGCATGTATTAGTTAATACCGCCGCTAGTATCGACCATGATAACTCGATCGGGGATTACGCCCATGTGTCCCCACATGCGACTCTGTGCGGTCACGTCCGAGTGGGCGCAGGGACGCATATTGGCGCTGGCGCGGTTGTGATTCCGAGCATTCAGATTGGGCGCTGGTGTACGGTCGGTGCCGGGGCGGTGGTAATTAGAGATGTCCCCGATTTTGCCACTGTCGTCGGCAATCCTGCCAAAGTAATTAAGTTCCGCGAGCCGCCCAACTTGAGCATCGAGAAATAAGAGATCTCTCGATCTGTTGGTGAAAAAAGTATTGCCAGATATCAAACTTGGCAATTTAATTCCCCTATCCCCTATCCCCTATCCCCTCCAAACGATCGCCATAAGTACGAAAGAGCCACCAACATCATTGATTTAGCGGATATCAAGTAACAGCAACAAGAGTATATTAGATTTAATCAGAGGCGATCGTCTCAAAAAATCGCGCTCCAAATTAGATGTATTTTACATATTGTAAAGAAGATTGCTAGGTTATTCTGGATTAGCCAGGTAATTGATTGGATCTAAATTGAGACATATCGTAGACAAATCTAAATTTTCATCGATCTTTCAGTAACGTCTATCATGCAATATTCAAATTTAGTTGTCCAGACCAATTTACCAGCGGAGCAATTAACATCTGGAAAATGTTACGACCTAGCAATTATCGGTGCGGGCATCTCATCGGCGTATACCCTAATTCATTATTTAGAGCTACTTGAGCAGCGCAATAGTACGAGCGAAAATGCTGACGACTTTCAGCCTGTCAAAATTATCGTTACGGAAAAGTCGGGCGAGTTCTGGACGGGAATTCCTTACGGTAATAGATCTGGACAAAGCTGCTTATTAATCTCACCACTGATCGAATTCCTGCCTCAACCGATCGAACGCGCGCATTTTACGGATTGGTTGAATGCCAACCGCGACTGGTTATTCGCGCCGCAAACAGATGATGCGGGTGAATTAGCAACTAAATGGTTGCAAACCAATCAGGCGGATATTATGGACGGTCGCTGGGATGACTTATTTATTCCGCGCCAAATATTTGGACTCTATCTCAAACAACGTGTCGCCAGCTTAATAACAGATGCAGTTAGTAAAGGCTTAATCGAGATCGATCTAGTCACCACGGATGTATTGGATGTCGATCGCGATCTGATGAACATTAATGTCGAAGCTGGGGCTTACTTTGCTACTAAAAAATTGGTACTCGCGATCGGTAGTCCCCCAAATGTCGCCTTTGAAAGAGTAAATGATGAGGCAGCTAATCTCTGCTACATCGATAACATGTACGAGCCATCACTCGAGTCAAATCTCGATCGGATCTGTCAGTCTTTAGCACAACAACCCGATCGTCAAATTCTGATTGTCGGCTCGAATGCTGGTACTCTTGATACACTTTACAGCCTCAATGATTCACCAACCCTGACTGGTTTAGTTGAGAAATTCATCATTCTCTCGCCGAATGCGGCTTTCCCACAT
>NZ_JANMZA010000202.1:0-2975 GCF_031382685.1 Chamaesiphon sp. OTE_8_metabat_110
TTGTCTTGACGCGCTATACCTGGAGGGAACCTCCAGAGCGCGCGTCGCTCCGACCCCCAGCCCCCCGTTGAAAGCGGCTCGCGCTCGTCGGGTTCCCCGACGGTTTAGCGAGACAAGACAGGCGGAACGCCGCCTCTCAAACTCTCCTGCGTAAGGGTCGATCTGTGTGCTAGCGTGGTGCGGCATTCACTCCATTCTAGATTTTAGTTGGGGGTTATTGGATGTAAATCGACTGTAGGGGCGGGTTTATGCTAGAGGATATCGATTTGACTGTTTGATATCGACCAAACCCGTCCTCCCCACTAGAAGGTCTTAAAATGGGTTCTATAGAGGGTTGAGTGACAAATTTACGATCGATCTTTTTAGGATAGCAACGAGCCGAACTTTGGGTCGTCTGGACTGACTCGGATGCAACGACACCAATGTACCAAATCGAGATTGAGTTTGCGAGCGAGCTGCTGGAGTCGATCGATCGATTCTTGGTTTGGGGGAATGTTGGAATCTTGACCGATCGCAAGTACGCGGACTTTAGCATTTGGGGCTAATCCATAGATAGAGAAGTCGTCATTTAATTTAAATGAATAACCGTCATTTATTGGCGATCGCGAGCCATCATAAGTTATCCCATCGGACTTACCAACTTCTAACATAGTTGCCAGATGGGGTAAGGCAAGATTAGTCACGATCGGGATTTCTGGTTTCGATCGCAGGTGCATTTCTGTCCAGCCTATGCCTACGGTAGCGCGTTCGTGAATCAATCTAATTTTGGCAATTTCTTTGTCTACTTTGTCGGCGAGTTGATGAGAAATAAATTCAAATTGTCGCCAATCATCTTCGGCGATCGTTAATTCATTGCCTACGAGTGAGCTAGCGCTTAGTGCTGGAACTACTTTACAAATCGATGGCAAACTGTAGAGAATATCGTTGGGATTAACTGATTCGATTCTCCGAATCCATAAAATTAGCTGCTTGGATTTGGTATATTGGGCGCGAGTTTTTGGTCGAGCATTGAGGACGCGCCAGTCTGCACCACTGAGTTCGATCGTGGTATCTTTTTCAAATGAATCTGGCAGATTATTCGCGGGTATATACGTGACCCCGAGCGACTCATCGGTAAGCTCGTCTATGAATGTGACTTCGATATTTAAGCTAAATGATGTCATAATTTGGCAGATGGTTTAGAGGATAAAATGAGTCCAAATCCACGTTCTCAATCTGAGCTAACGAGTTTCGGTTATGGATTTCTGGGGGTGCTAATTTTTAGCCTCACTTTGCCAGCAACGCGGATTGCCGTCACTGGTTTCGATCCGGTGTTTGTCGGTTTGGGTCGCGCGATCGTAGCTGCGGGTTTATCATTAATTTTACTGGTTATTACCCGTCAAACTATTCCCCCGCTGAGATTTTTACCAAATTTCGCGATCGTTACGGCTGGGGTTGTCGTTGGGTTTCCGCTGCTGTCGGCGATCGCGATGAAAGATGCCGCCGCGTCGCATGGGGCAGTGATTACGGGACTATTACCCCTCTCGACAGCTCTGTGTGGCGCGTGGCGGGCTGGCGAGCGACCGTTGCGAGGTTTTTGGCTGTTTGCGAGTTTAGGGAGTGCGTTGGTGCTTATTTTCGCGCTGGTGACTGGTGGCGGCTCGCTCCGGATGGCGGATCTAGCATTATTGGGAGCGGTGGGATCTGCGGCTTTAGGCTATGCGGAGGGGGCGGTTTTATCCCGTACCTTTGGCTCGTGGCAAGTCATCTGTTGGGCGTTGATTTTGTCGGTACCCGTATTGCTACCGATTGTCTGGCAACATTTACCAGCTAATTTTTCATTAATTTCTGTCAATGCGGTGCTGGCTTTTTTATATGTCAGTGTTTTTAGTATGTTTCTGGGATTTTTTGCCTGGTATCGCGGTTTAGCACTGGGGGGAATTGCCCGAATCGGACAACTACAGCTAATACAGCCGTTCATGACGATCGCGTCATCGGCGATTTTATTGGGCGAGCGATTATCGATCGAAACGATCGGTTTTGCGATCGCAGTTATTGGCTGTGTGTTATTAGGTAAACGCACGCAAATTGCGGCTAAATCGTAAGTTTTCCTCTGTGATAAATTTTTGACTTAAGGATTAGTAGCCGATCGCGACTCCTGATATAGTTGTTGCAACCTGTCAGGAATTCGGCTCGGTCTTTTCGTTGCCAAGTTAATGAAGATACCCGTCTGTTGGGCGATCGCCGATGTCTTCCCCGCACTAGAAATTTCTGCGCTTACTTGCCAACGTAGCGATTCGATCGATTCGATCCACATTTTACCGATCGGTCGATCGGCCATTTGAATTGCTTGCTTATAATCAATTTTAGTCTGTAAAATCAGGGGCGCAATTCCCTTCTGAAGTAGTTCTTCTAGTGGTAAAAAGCGATTTAGCATTTCTATCCGCAGATCTTCCAGCCAGCGGACATAGACGATATTGCTGACAATCCCCGCAAAGTCAATGTCATAGGTTTTGACTGGTAGGTGTAGTGTTGTCTCTAATGGCTTAGACTGCTCGATCGCGCTCATAAGTAAGTTTTAGATTGCAAGTTAAAATTAATATTACCAGAGATAACTTGTAAAATGCAATTAATTACCTGAAATTTCGATCGCCAGCCCAGTCAATTTTGATGAAATGACACTACCCAGACGCTCTCCGTGCCCTGTTTCCTGTACTCTAGACCTCATCGGCGATCGCTGGACGCTGTTGATAATTCGGGACATGATGTTTTTTGACAAGCAGCGATTTGAGGAGTTCTTGGAGTCGCCTGAAGGGATCTCCACGAATATCCTCGCCAATCGGCTCAAGTTGCTAGAGGAATTGGGCTTGGTGACAAAACAGCCCTATAGCAACCACTCTCGCCGCATGAATTATCAATTAACCCCAGAGGGTACGAGTCTGCGTCCAGTACTCAAAGTGATGGCAGCTTGGGGTTTAAAACATTTGGAGGGCACG
>NZ_JANMZA010000206.1:0-4133 GCF_031382685.1 Chamaesiphon sp. OTE_8_metabat_110
AGCTATTTGAACCTGACTCTACACTAAATTATCTACCGATCGCGACCCGCACTACATCACTATGAACCACACAGATAATCATTGGCGTATGGACAGTTTCACCACTTCAACTGCTGCTAATCAAGAACCATATCTAGGCCCACGCTGGTTGGTCGAGGAACGGGATGCTTGCGGGGTGGGATTCATTGCCTGTCCAGCCGGGGATACCAGTCATAAGCTTATCCAGCAGACGTTGGCAGCATTGACTTGTATGGAGCATCGGGGCGGTTGTAGCGCGGATCGCGATTCTGGCGATGGCGCGGGGATTTTGACGCAGATTCCGTGGGGATTATTTGATGAGATTATAGCTAGTCACAGCGATCGCGATTCTCATTCTGAGCAACTGAGCCAACGATTGGCGGTGGGGATGGTATTTTTGCCACAAGATGCGGCAAAACGCGCTGTGGCGAAGCAAATTATTGCGGATGTCATCGCGCAGGAGCAGTGTCAGCTCCTCGGGTGGCGGGAAGTACCCGTTAAGCCGGAAACGTTGGGTGTTCAGGCGCGGGAAAATCAACCATACATCGAGCAGATGGTTATGGCGGGGACTGAGCTAGGCGATGAGCTAGAGCGGCAGTTGTACATGGTACGCCGCAAGATTGTCAAAGCAATGCAGGCTGAGGGCACGGTTAAGCCGGGGGACAATTTTTATATTTGCTCTCTTTCCGGTCGGACGATCGTGTATAAAGGGATGGTACGATCGGCTGTATTGGGTGAGTTTTACAGTGACTTAACCAATCCTGAATTTAAGGCGGCGTTTGCGGTGTATCACCGTCGATTTAGTACGAACACTTTACCAAAATGGCCATTGGCTCAACCGATGCGGGTGCTGGGGCACAATGGCGAAATTAATACGCTCTTGGGCAATATTAATGGGATGACAGCGCGGGAAAGCGATCTCAATCATCCGCTGTGGAACGAGCGGTTAAGAGAGTTGCAGCCGATTCTGAATTTAGACAATAGCGATTCGGGGACATTAGATAATGTCTTGGAACTGATCGTCCGTTCCGGTCGGAGTCCGATCGAAGGTTTAATGATGATGGTACCAGAAGCGTACAAGAATCAGCCGGAATTAGATAAATATCCTGAGATTACGGATTTTTACGAGTATTATTCGGGCTTACAGGAAGCTTGGGATGGCCCAGCATTACTGGCATTCTCTGATGGTAAGGTAGTTGGGGCGGCACTCGATCGCAATGGTTTGCGTCCAGCAAGGTATTGTATTACCAAGGATGGTTATCTCTATGTCGGCTCTGAGGCTGGGGTGGTAGATTTACCCATAGACCAAATCGTTGAAAAAGGTCGGCTCGGCCCTGGTGAAACGATCTTGGTAGATTTAGAAACTCAAGAGATTCTCCACAATTGGGAAGTTAAAGAGCGGATTGCCAAGGTGCATCCCTACGGTGCGTGGTTGAAAGAGCATCGTCAAACCCTGACTAACCAAGCATTTTTGAATAGTTGTCGGATAGAGTCGGCA
Organism: Chamaesiphon sp. OTE_8_metabat_110; assembly: GCF_031382685.1. Lineage (NCBI taxonomy): Bacteria > Bacillati > Cyanobacteriota > Cyanophyceae > Gomontiellales > Chamaesiphonaceae > Chamaesiphon > Chamaesiphon sp. OTE_8_metabat_110. Next base: position 1,517 of record NZ_JANMZA010000206.1, read on the forward strand.
AACTTGCTCAAGCAGCAGACGGCATTCGGCTACACCGAAGAAGATGTCGCGATGATCGTCAACGATATGGCAGAAAATGGCAAGGAGCCAACTTTCTGTATGGGCGATGATATTCCCCTCGCCGTATTATCCGAAAAAGCGCATCCTTTATACGACTATTTTAAACAACGCTTCGCGCAAGTAACTAACCCCGCGATCGATCCGCTGCGCGAAAAATTAGTCATGTCGCTCGATGTCAGTCTGGGTAAAAAGGGTAATTTACTCGAAGCCAAACCCGAACATGCGGGGATGCTGAAGTTAACTAGTCCCCTATTAAATGAGGCGGAATTAGAAGTAATTAAAGCATCATCCTTGGGAACCGAATTTATCTCCACACTTTACCCAGTTAATGATGGTGTCGGTGGCTTAAAACTCGCGATCGACAAATTATGTACCGCCGCTCTCGAAGCTGTCAAGACAGGCAAACAAATCCTCGTTCTTAGCGATTGGACTGCTGAAGGTTTAACCGACGAAACTACCTATATTCCCCCCCTGGTGGCTGTGGGTGCGGTGCATCATTATCTCACCAAACAAGGTTTGCGCGCGCGTACTTCGATCGTTGTCGATACAGCGCAATGTTGGAGTACCCACCATTTTGCCTGTCTGATTGGCTTCGGTGCATCCGCCGTCTGTCCGTATCTCGCCTGGGAATCCGTCCGTAGCTGGTGGTGTGGTTCCAAAACTCAAGCCGCCATCGGACGCGGCGAACTAGATATTACCATCGAAAAAGCGCAGGCTAACTATCGCAAAGCAACCGAAGATGGCTTGCTCAAAATCCTCTCCAAAATGGGGATTTCCCTACTCTCATCCTACCAAGGGGCGCAAATCTTTGAAGCGATCGGCATCGGGCGCGAATTACTCGATATCGCTTTTACTGGCACCACCTCCCGCATCGGTGGCTTAACCATCGCTGATGTGGCGCAGGAAACCATGACTTTCCACCACAAAGCATTCCCCAAAGAGCTGAAGAAACTCGAAAACCTCGGCTTCTTCAACTATCGCCCCAGTGGTGAATACCACATGAATAGCCCCCAACTGGCAAAGGCTCTCCACAAAGCCGTAGACGCTTATGCGACTCAGGAAGGCTACGATCACTATGAAGTCTACAAAAAACATATTCAGGAACGCCCCGTCACGGCCCTGCGCGACCTCTTAGACTTCAAATCCGATCGAAACCCCATTGACATCGAATCAGTCGAGCCTGTGGTCGATATCGTCAAACGGTTCTGCACGGGTGGCATGTCGCTGGGCGCACTCTCCCGCGAAGCCCATGAAGTCCTCGCCATTGCCATGAACCGCATCGGCGCGAAATCCAACAGCGGCGAAGGCGGCGAAGATCCCGTCCGCTACAAAACGATCGATGATGCCGTGGATGGTAAATCCGCCATCCTCCCCCACCTCAAAGGCTTACGCAACGGCGATATTGCTAAAAGCGCGATCGTCCAAATCGCTTCGGGACGCTTTGGAGTCACCCCCCAATACCTAATCAACGGCAAACAAATCGAGATCAAACTCGCTCAGGGTGCCAAGCCAGGTGAAGGCGGACAATTGCCAGGGCCAAAAGTCAGCCAGTACATCGCCATGCTCCGCCGCTCCAAACCAGGCGTGATGCTGATTTCACCCCCACCGCACCACGATATCTACTCGATCGAAGATCTAGAGCAACTGATCCACGATCTCCACCAAATCAACCCCAAAGCCTCTGTGTCCGTCAAACTAGTCGCCGAAATCGGCATCGGTACCATCGCCGCCGGAGTCGCCAAAGCCAACGCCGACATCATCCAAATCTCTGGACACGACGGCGGTACCGGAGCATCCCCCCTATCCAGCATCAAACACGCAGGCACCCCGTGGGAACTAGGTTTGACCGAAGTTCACCGCGTCCTCATGGAAAATCAACTTCGCGATCGAGTTTTACTTCGTGTCGATGGTGGATTAAAATCAGGATGGGATATTATGATCGCCGCCCTGATGGGAGCAGAAGAATATGGGTTCGGTTCGATCGCGATGATTGCCGAAGGTTGCATTATGGCACGAGTCTGTCATACCAATAAATGTCCCGTCGGTGTCGCCTCCCAGCGCGAAGATCTCCGCGCTCGATTCCCCGGTATCCCCGAACAAGTCGTCAACTTCTTCCTGTTCATTGCCGAAGAAGTCCGCAGCATCTTGGCGCGGTTGGGCTACAAGTCGCTCAACGAATTAATCGGACGTGCGGATTTATTCACCCTCCGCCCAGAAGCGAAGCTAACTAAAGTAGCCGCAATTAACCTCGATTGTCTGACGCAATTACCAGATACTAAACTCGATCGATCCTTCCTCACCCACGGCGACATCCATACCAATGGAGCCGTTTTAGATGATGAGATTTTAGCAGATGTAGATGTGATGAGTGCGATCGATAACCAAGGCATCGCTACTAAATCTTACAAGGTGGTGAATACCGATCGATCTGTAGGTGCCCGCATCTCCGGTGCCATCGCCCTCAAATACGGCGACAGCGCATTTGAAGGACAACTCACCCTCAACTTCCAGGGAGCCGCCGGACAAAGCTTCGGCGCATTCAACCACGAAGGAGTCA
>NZ_JANMZA010000238.1:0-2176 GCF_031382685.1 Chamaesiphon sp. OTE_8_metabat_110
CTGTAAAACCAAGCGCGGATCGAGGGTTTGGCACCGTTCTCGCAGGTGTAACTGCTGTTGGGACGCAGTTTGCAATTTAGCCGCGATCGCCCGCTGGAGACGCTGCTGGAGTCCGTGGAGCCGATCGATTTCTAGTGCCAATTGGCGATCGGGCTTGATGCGTTCGCACCGCAGCCGCAAGCGATCTAATTGCGACTGACGCTCGATCGCGACTCGCTGCATGGCAGTTTTCAGCCGATCGACCCTCGCCAAATGTGCGTCGATTTCATCCTGGAGCGCGGGCACCACCAGCATCGCAGCCGCTGTCGGCGTAGTGGCTCTCGCATCAGCAACCAAATCCGCCAACGACTCATCGCGATCGTGTCCGATTCCCGTCACTACTGGTACCGGACATTCGGCAATGGCGCGGACGACAATTTCACTATTAAAACAGCTCAAATCTTCGCTGGCACCGCCACCTCTAGCCAGAATCACCACCTCCGCCCGACCGTCGATCGCCACCCGCGAGAGCGCCCGTTCGATCGAATTGGGCGCGTTTTCCCCCTGCACCGTCGCTGGCGAAAATAATACCAACACCCCCGGATCGCGTGCTAGTATCGATCGCGTGATATCGCCCCACGCTGCCGCCGTTGGGGAAGTAACTACCGCGATCGTCTGGGGATGAGCTGGCAGGGCGCGTTTGCGCTCTCGATCGAACAAACCTTCAGCGGCGAGCCTTTGCTTGAGCCGTTGCAACCGCAAAGCCTGTAAACCCTCGCCCAAGGGTAAAACCTGCTGCGCCTGAAACTGATATTTACCATGCGGCGCGTAGACAGCAATCTTGCCAAACACGAGTACTTCCGTGCCAACTTGCGGCTTTGTCTCTAGTTCGGGAATTTGACTTTTCCACACCACCGCTGGTAGGGCAGCTTTACCCACCTTATCCTTGAGCGTAAAGTAGATGCCCGAAGGATGATGGGTGGCACTAGATACTTCTCCACTCACCCACACCTGTCGCAATTGCGGAGTCGATAGTAATGCTTGTTCGATATAGCGAGTCAAACCATCGATGGAGATCGGATCGAGTGGATACAGATCGGTAGGTGCATAATTCAACATTGTCAAGCTTGAGCCGACGAGACTTATCAAATTAGTCTAACTCAAGCTTGTGGGGACAGGGGATACATCCTTCTGTGGAAATTTTTGATAAATGCGTAGTCCTTTACCCCACCCCAGCCCTCCCCTTATAAAGGGGAGGGAGCAATAAAGCCCCCCTTTATAAGGGGGGTTGGGGGGGTAGAGCACCATCGAAAACGAAGCTGAAAAGTTTGCGTGTAAATCCTAATTTTTGGTGTAGATCGACGATACACAAAGACAAGCACTAGCCAGATGATTAAAATAGAGATACGCCCCGATCGCAATTTGGGATCTAGTGAATCTCATCAGACTAGCCTCAACGCCTTGTCCGCCACAATCCAATGGTTGAGAGCTAACGATCGTCACTGGGGCACAACAATTTAATTACCTGCAAATTTGAGTTCCTTCAAGGAGAATCGAGCATGAAATATCGCCGCTTGGGACATTCTGGCTTACAAATCAGTGAATTGTCGCTGGGATCTTGGATTACATACGGCAATCAGGTAGACAAGAATGCCGCGATCGAAACTCTCGCCGCCGCTAGAGATGCTGGTGTAAACTTCTTTGATAACGCCGAAGTATATGCTGGTGGCAAAGCTGAAACATTGATGGGCGATGCGCTCCAGCATTTAGGCTGGGAGCGCGAATCTTATATCGTCTCTACTAAGTTTTATTGGGGAATTGCCGAAGGGCCAAATCGCAAGAATACACTCAATCGTAAGTACCTCCACCACGCGATCGATGCTTCGCTGCAACGTTTACAACTAGACTATGTAGATTTAGTATTTTGCCATCGTCCCGATCCCAATACCCCGATCGAAGAGACAGTGTGGGCAATGCACGATATGATTCAACAGGGCAAAGCACTCTACTGGGGCACGTCAGAATGGTCGGCAGCCGAGATCCGCAGCGCGTGGCAAATTGCCGATCGACACCACCTGCACAAGCCCGTAATGGAGCAACCCCAGTACAATCTATTTCGACGCGATCGCGGTGAAATAAATTGTACTGGGGTTGCTCCATCACTGGCTTGTGCAGATGGTGTCGATCGGCAATTTGC
>NZ_JANMZA010000279.1:0-3233 GCF_031382685.1 Chamaesiphon sp. OTE_8_metabat_110
GTTGGGGGTTGGGAGTTAGACGCTTGCGTCCAAGAGTTTATAAATGTCTATTACTTACTTCCAGATCTCTTCTCTTTACCTTCTAACCTCTTCTCCTACTTTCTTATCTCTTATCTCCCAACTCCCAACTCCCAACTCCCATCTCCCATCTCCCCCTAATCCACACCGCCCGATGCACTGGTAAACCGCGTTTGAGGGTGGACGTTTCTCTTTCGGTGGGAATGGCTAGGGGATTGGGTTCGAGCCAGTCAGATTGGGTGCGGTGGAAGGCGGGATTTTCGCTAAAGCGATCGCACATTTCCTGGGCGACCCATTCGAGATCTGACTGCAAAAATACTTCGCCGCCGCTGGGTAAAAAGCGGGCGATGTCGTTGACTAATGCGGGTTGGACGACGCGCCGTTTGACGTGCTTGGTTTTGAAGCAGGGGTCGGGATACTGAATGCTAATTCGCTGGAGTTTGCCCGGTGGTAGCGATGCTAGTAGCGTCGCTAACGATGTATTGATATTGCCAAAAACATAGTGCAGATTGCCTAGACTGGCGGCATCCCGAATTTGATTGGCTTGGACGACCAAAGCTTGGCGGATTTCGATGCCTAGATAGTTCCACGAGCGCTCGTGTTGCGCCAATTCTAGCAAAAACCGCCCGCCAGCACTGCCAATGTCCAGATGAATCGGTGCGGACAAATCGGCATAAATCGCCGACCAATCGGGCGGAATCAGTGGCTGTTGATAGATAATACTTAACGGATTAACGTGTTGCCTAACTTTGATTCGAGCCATGAAAATAGCACTAATGTGGACGATCGATCCTGAGAGTTATCCCTCTGAATAAATGAAGCCAGCAAATCTCAGATTGTCAAGTCACAATCTAAAATTTACTAGCAAGGTGGGGAAAATAGAGAAAGCAATAAAGGTAATAGCTCAGTCAGCCGAATCAGGAGCTGATTTTTGCAGAGGTGATTATCGTAATATCGATTTCTACATCCGCTACATCGATCGAGGAACTAGCTCGGAGCAAATTAAGTCTTTCGCCGCTGTCTCGATTTATTCGTCGTCGGTTTTATCGATTTGTTTGAGATGAATGTGCTTGCGTCCGAGGGAGATTTCAAACACGTCTCCTTCCTGTAAACCCATTTGCTTGGTATAAGCTGCACCGATCAATAAGTTATTATTAGATTGAACGGTGATTTTGTAGCTAGCGCTGCGACCGCCACGACCGCCACCAACAGCTTTACTATCTAACTGAATCCCCTCAGCATCAATGAGTGCGTTGAGAAATTTCATCATGTTGACACGCTCTACACCGTTCTTCGTTTCGGTAAAGTAGCCGCATTCGCGTGCTTTATCTTCTTTGCTCGCACTGCCAAGATCCTTAACTTTCTGAAGCAGTTCTTCGCCAACTAGCGGCTCAATATTTTTCTTATTACTCATCAACTTAGATTTCAAACTAGAGGGTCTAACGCTATCCGGCGTTGCGGTTTTGCTAAACTAGACCTGCAATTAGTTATTGGAGGTTGCTATTAGCACTTGTCACCATAGTACACTGACTAGAGCAAGTTTGTTAACTATCTCTATCTAAAATACCATCTTTTTTAGACCTTAACGAAACTTATCTTCAAATATCAGGTGAATGGTAAATAATGGCGATCGGGTGGTAATGACAATCTTTTTTCAAAAAGTATCGATCGCGAGATTCGATGGAGCCAGCGATCGTCGATCGAGAAATCGGCTAATAGTCGAACATTAATAGTTCTTAGTAATATGCTCGCATCCTGCATCTTACTGGCTTGCCAACAACACAAATGTTAAGATTGAGGCTCTAAATTGGCAGATTTCCAGATCGTCCGATCCCAATCCTTATGAAGCTGACTACTCGCGGACAGTATAGCGTTAAAGCGATGCTAGACCTCAGTTTACAACCAGGTTACGGCCCGTCTTCGGTCAGTGCGATCGCGACCCGTCAGCATTTACCCATCCCCTATCTCGAAAAATTACTGATCGAATTGCGACGAGCTGGGCTAGTCAAATCCCTGCGGGGCGCTCATGGTGGTTATAAACTGGCAAAAAAACCCACCCAAATTTCTTTGAGTGATATTTTAGTCGCCGTTGGCGAATCAATAGTCGTCGATAAACCCGATCTCGATAAGTCCGGCTCTCTACAACGAACCGATACCAATCTAGCCGCAGATTGGGTCACTTTAATGGTCTGGAGTCGGCTCAATGAGAAACTCCAAGCTGCTCTAGCGAGTATTTCCCTCGCAGACCTCTATTACGATGCCCGCAGTTGGCAAGCCGCGCAGGGGGAGGTGAGTAGTTATATTATTTGAGTTAGTGGATAGTGAATAGTGGATAGTGGATAGATTATGGGGAGTGAGAAGTTGGGACGCTTGCGTCCTAACGCCAAAAAGCCTGCTTTCTATTCACTATCCACTATCCACTATTCACTAAACCTACATTTTACTAATAATCCGCGTCAGGATTTCGACACCGGAAAAAGCTTGCCAGCCGAATAGACCGACGATGACGAGATTGATGCCGATATGACTGTATCTAGCCCAGTCCATGCCTTTTTGCATGAAGGGGGACAGGGATGCCGAGACGGCAATTAAACCCGTCATGCCTAAGCCAGCGATCAAGTGAGGGCCAAAAAATAATTTACCATTATTGATGTATGTAGCTGCCATCCCGCCGATCGAGCCTAGCACCATCACTGCCAAGACGATCGAGCCGATTTGGTAGTGACGGACGTTGTATTTACCCTGAATGAGTTTTTTCTTATCCTCACCAGTTGCCGACCGAGTTTTACGAATTTGGAAGCCCAGATACATCGCGTAGAGAGAGGTTGCCAATAAGATCCACATTAGTGGTGGATGGACAAAATTGAGATAGGGTTTGATATTAGCGGGAATAAAGTCCATAGGATCGGCAAAATTGACAGAAAAGTTTTCAGAATATCTATAAAAGTTAGCATAGAATTTGTTGGTGATGGCAAGCGCGTTTTACTAGTGCAGGGCAATGTGTCAGATCCTCAGAGAATGTTTGAAAAGATTTTATGTCTTCGCTCGTAGATCTGAATCCCCCTGCTTGGTGCGCTGTCTTGTCTCGCATAATCCGGGAGCGGCGCATCGAACGCGTGGCGGGTCCCCCGCCACGCTGGGAGGTTCCCTCCCGTTTGTGTGCTGAACTCGACGCGCGCTTTGGAGGTTCCCTCCAAGTTAAGCGCGTCAAGACA
>NZ_JANMZA010000281.1:0-3572 GCF_031382685.1 Chamaesiphon sp. OTE_8_metabat_110
TACCCGGACATATCGAACTGATTGCCGTAATTTTTGTCGTCAACTTACCGCTGTTATTTGCCAGTACGGCACTAGCACCCCTGTCATTTATGCCCCAATGGTTGCAATGGGTGGCTGCGCTCAATCCGCTGACATACGCGATCGAGCCGATTCGCTACCTCTACAATCACGCGCAGTGGGATCTGAGTAGTATCGTCTTGCAAGCACCCTGGGGAGACGTTTCATTTGGCACCTCCCTCGCGATTTTAGTTGGTTTTGCTGGATTTACCCTAACTGTCATTCAACCCCTGTTAAAACGGCGTTTAGCCTAATCTGAGGAACTATTTAGCCTGGTTTGGCATCTTAGTTAATAGCAAATGCCGCTAGCAGTGTCCGAATTTTCCACACAATTACACTCCAAATCTTTGACTTAAATATGAAATTACTCCTCACTCCCATCTGTCTACTCTTAGGTCTATCTGTGACCCTCGCCCCGACGATCGCCGCCGCACAAAATAATACTTTTGGTGGAAGTAGCGACAATCGCGACCCCTTCAGTCGAGCATCTGGCGGCGATACTTCTGGCTTGCTGAATATCATCAACCAAGCTCAACTTAATGGCAGAAGTAATCCTAATTATGGGGCCGAACAAAGCGACCAAATTAACTCCGCTACCGAAGATTTTCGCACCGAACGGTTGCGTTTATTGCGCGAGCGCAACAAAAAAACTGCACCAGCAACAACCATTAAATCCAGATAATTATTGATAGTGGATAATTCAGCCGTGAATATCCACTATTTTGTTTGACGCGATCGATAGGGTAGGTAAGAGGTAATAATTCTCTCGATCTGTCGTCGATCTTAACTAGACCGAATCTAGCACCGAGCTGTTCGCCCGATCATCTTTTGGTGATGAGAATAGTGTAGGAGAAAAAAGTAGCGATCGTGAGGAAGATTAGCGCCAGCAGTATGCCTCCCGGCAAAAAAGTAAAAATTCCAAAACCGCGTAGTAAGTACAATAAAATACTCAGTCCGAGACTAATGCTAAATAGATAAGCAAACTTCTGAGTTAAAGTCATATAATAACGATCTGATGATAAACTTTAAATTAGCATTTTAATGAGTCTCGATCGCCCAAATCTGATATCTTTTCAATCATTACGCCGCATTTTGCTGAGCGTGTTGACCGCCTTTATCCTGCTCAAGCTAATTTCCTCGCTAGTGGGTACATTCGATCGACCCCAGATCCAAGGCAAATTCGAGCTGTATCAAACCAATCTCGTACTCGTCGCCTCGGAATGGAAACCGACTGAAGATCTCGAAGGATTGGGGGCATTGCAGACATCGATCGTCGGTACGGATATCCTCAAATCTGCCACTCAACAGTATCAAAATGCTCGATCGAGCGATGTCCTCGCGATCGAGAAACTTAAAACAAGTTTAGCAGGTTTAGGTTCGGCAGAGAGCAATGCCAACACCAAAGAATCGCTGGCACTTCAAACTAATTTAATTAATAAAACAATTGCCGCAGCGCAGCTAGAAATCGAGCGAATCGATCTCCGCATTGGTATTTTACAAGCCGCGAATAAACAGCCAGAACAAGCGATTGTCACTTGGCATAAAGTTATTACCGACGCCTCTCGATCGACATCTAAAAATGTCGCCGCATCACTAATCGGAATTTGGCAAAAATCAGCCAGTATCGATCGACATACCTTACCGCAAATTAAAGCAGAAATTACCACTAATTTTGACGGCTGGTTTCGCGATCGGATTTTGACTCAAGTATACACAGATTTAGACGATCGTCCTGAGTTAGACAAGCTGGCGATCGCCGAACAACTTAAAGCTAAGAATGCCCTCATCAAGCTAGCATTGATTACTATTCCTCGCGTTCTCTTGGGCGTGAGCGGTGTGTTTTTGTTGGTATTTTTTATAGTCAGGCTGATTATTATCGCGATCCAACAGCGCAAAGAGCGATCTGTACCAGAAATCTTACTCGCAAATCTGAACCCGTGGCAAACACCTTGGGACTGGGAAATTGTTTGGCAAGTATTTGTCGTCGGCTTCTTCTTTGTCGGTCAATTTTTACTACCTGCAATCTTTAGTATCTTAGTCGAACCCGCCACCTTGACGACGCGAGGACAAGGATTATATGTCTTCAGTAGTTATGTGTTGATGGCAAGTTTGGGCATCGGCGTATTGTTTCTGTCGATTAAAAGTTATATGCCCCTGCCACCAGATTGGTTTAAATTTAATTGGCGATCTAATTGGTTACTGTGGGGCATTGGTGGTTATTTAATTGCCACGCCGATCGTGATCGTAGTGTCATTAATTAATGATAAAATTTGGCACGGACAGGGCGGTAGTAACCCCTTACTCCAAATCGTCCTTGAAGATAGAGATTCGACTGCCTTAGTCCTATTCTTTGTCACTGCGGCAGTCGCAGCACCCTTATTTGAAGAATTCCTGTTTCGCGGATTTCTACTGCCCTCATTGACTCGCTATGTACCAGTATGGGGTGCGATCGCGATTAGTGGATTAGTGTTTGGAGTTGCCCATTTGAGCCTATCGGAAATTTTGCCCTTAACTACTTTAGGGATTATCTTAGGTATCGTCTACGTTCGCACGCGCAATCTCTTGGCACCGATGTTATTACATAGCCTCTGGAACAGTACCACGTTGGCAAGTTTATTTATCTTAGGTAGCGGGAATTAATTAATAATTAATAATTATTAATTATTAATTATTGAACCCCTACTTCACCTGAAGCTTATAAGTAGTCTGCACTTGAGCATTAGTCATCATCAGACCGCTAAACCGCCAGCGTAGATAATTATAAGCGGTCGTGGGCGCTGGTTGGGTGCCGATTTTCGGCTGAGCAACGAAAGTTTTGCCCCCATCGATACTAAATAATAGTTCGGCACCCTCGAGCGACCTAGCAGAATCTTTAACATAATTAGTTCCCCTAGGAATCGGTTGCTTGAGAATTAAATTCTTGAGTGGGCAACGACTATTATTTTTAGCAACTACGGTGTATTTAATAATATCTCCAGGCTTCACAGTCGCTTTTTCGGCAATCGGTCGGAAGACAGTTCTATTGTTTTCAATCTCTTTTTTGTCAGCCTTGAGCGTGAGTGAAACCCGTTTAGCGATTGGTAGCGGATCGACGCAAGCTTTGAGTTTGCGTGCCCTAGCAGCTCCGGGAAATTGAGGCACAAAAAATGTCGCGGCGATCGTGCCAATGCCGATTAGAATAAAGATTGAAAACTTAGGCATGGTACTGTTAGAGTGAGCGGTGAGCTGAGATATAGAGACAAGACGATCGAATGGCAATAAAGTTGCCCGATCTGTTAACGATCCGCGATCCAGACTGGAAACCGGAGATCGGGTGCTATAAAGTTTCTGCTGAACCTGATATTCTAGATACACGCACTTCGAGCAACTTCTCGACTGGAGAGACTACTCATCACCGATCCAGTAGCCGGATGAGACAAAGCGTAACTGTTGCCTCATACCGCGAGCCGAAGGATGTCAACAGATTGAACTGCATTAATAATTATAGACAATGACCTTAGACTGGATTAGTCCTG
>NZ_JANMZA010000372.1:0-3610 GCF_031382685.1 Chamaesiphon sp. OTE_8_metabat_110
CCAAAGGTAAGCGTCGCCGCATGTTGGTCTGTATCTAGTCCTTTACCAGCGGCTTCAACGCCAATTAAGCGCACATTTGGTTCAGTCAAGAATTCGTGGAATAAGCCCACTGCGTTCGAGCCACCACCGACACAAGCCAGCAGAATATCTGGCAATCCGCCCCATTTTTCTAGACACTGTGCGCGAGTTTCTTTACCGATAATTGCTTGAAAATTCCGGACGATCGTCGGATATGGATGAGGGCCTGCCGCAGAGCCTAAAATATAGTAGGTTGTCTCGACATTTGTCACCCAATCGCGAATCGCTTCCGAAGTGGCATCTTTGAGGGTACCAGTTCCCGACGCTACTGGGCGCACTTCCGCCCCCATTAATTTCATCCGAAAGACGTTCAAGGATTGACGTTGAATGTCCTGAACTCCCATGTAAATGATGCACTCCAAGCCAAATAAAGCGCAAACTGTCGCTGTTGCTACCCCATGCTGTCCGGCTCCAGTTTCCGCGATAATTCGCCGTTTGCCCATCCGTTTGGCGAGGAGGGCTTGACCGAGGGCATTGTTAATTTTGTGGGCACCTGTATGGTTTAAGTCTTCGCGTTTGAGATAAATTTGAGGGCCACTGCCATCCGGTTTGGCATAATGCGCGGTTAGGCGCTCGGCAAGATATAAGGGTGTTGCCCGACCGACATAATCCTTGAGTAAATGATTTAACTCTGCCTGAAAGCTTGGCTCGTTGAGATATTTTTGGTGAACCAGATCTAACTCCTGTAAGGCAGGCATGAGGGTTTCGGGGACATATTGACCGCCAAATCGTCCGAACCGACCGAGCCTGTCGGGTTGCTGAACTTCGAGAAACATTGGAGCAGGAGCTTTGCTAATCATGATGTGAAGAGTAAATTATTGAGAATGAGTAATCTAAGTTGCTATCTATAACCACAGCGGTTAGAAACCGCTGCTTGTGATGCAAAGTCCGCGCAGGCGGACTAGTTTCTTATGCCAAATTCGCTATACAAAGACTTCTTTTGCTGATGAAACCCGTGCCCTCACCCCGCCCTCGCCTGCGGCTCCGGCTTCTCCCAAGCTTGGGAGAGGGGTTGGGGGTGAGGGCAGGGTTAGTGAGCGTTGCAAACCGATTTTGTATAAGTATTAAACGATCGAAACCTAATCAGCCAATGCTGCTTGAAAAGCACCGCACAAATCTTCGAGTGCCATCAATCCTTGCTCTGGCGTGCCACTAGCCAAAGCATTGACACAGGCACTGCCGACAATGATGGCATTAGCACCCCATTCCCTCATTTGTGCTACTTGCTTGGGGTCGGAAATTCCAAACCCAATCCCAATCGGTTTATCAGTGACCTGGCGAATTTGTTGTACTAAGGGATAAACCTGCTGAGAGATTTGAGCGCGCATCCCCGTTACTCCCGTCACGCTAACGAGATAAATAAAGCCACTCGAAGCAGTAGCGATTTTTTTAATCCGATCGGGCGAACTAGTCGGAGCAACCAGTAATGTCACTTCGATCCCGATTTTTGCCGCCGCGTCGATTAGTAAGTGGGATTCTTCTAGGGGTAGATCGGGCACGATTAAGCCTCGAACTCCGACTGCGGCAATTTGGTCTAAAAAGCACTCAATCCCCCGATATAAAATGGGATTGTAGTAAGTAAACAAAATCAACGGCGCATTCAATTGGGGAGTCACTTCAGCAAGCATTGCCAAAATGGAGTCGAACTTAATTCCTCGTTCTAAGGCGCGTGTCGCCGCCGCTTGAATGACTGGCCCATCTGCCAATGGATCGGAGTAAGGAACCCCTAATTCGATCGCACTCGCCCCACACCGATCTAACACCTTTAAGGCACGCGCCGTAGTCTCTAGATCCGGATCTCCCGCCATAATAAATGGAATTAAGCCACAGGAATTGACGGAATTTTTCGTTGTTTTTAACGATTCAAAACGATTAGAAACTGAGGCAGTCATAATTATTTAGCTCGATAGAATATTAGCGCTCGATCGCTCGAATTTGGAGTTCGATCGACAAATAGAAAATTGCATCCGTCATCCACTTATCTATAACCCCAGCGGTTAGAAACCGCTGTTTGTGGTGCAAAGTCCGCCTCTCTTGAAAAGGTGCTCTACTTGGGGAAACAAGCGAAGCTCTGAGGGGGAAGCTTCCCCCACAAACGTCGCGCCCCAAGACCGCACTTTTCGCTACGCGGACTAGTTAATCAGTCCGCGTAGGCGGACTTTGCAACATTAGCCACGATTTCAATCGTAGGCATTCTATGGGTAAATTATTCAACCCTCGCCAGTCATTAAACAGTGAACCGCGCGTTCGATATCTGCTTGTTTTATCAAAGATTCTCCCACCAACACCGCATCTACACCCCACGAAACTACTCGATCTAACTGAGATCGATCGCTCAGTCCCGACTCACTAATCGCGGTAATCCCTCGGTTTTTGAGGGCATCACTGCGATCGGCTAATACGGTTTGAGTCGTGGTTACATCAACATTAAAAGTTGCAAGATTGCGGTTATTAATCCCAACTAAACGTAAAGAGGGTATTGACAAAACGAGATCGAGTTCCGCTAAATCGTGTACCTCGACTAAGGCTTCCATTCCTAACTTTTGAATCAAACAGAGTAGTTCGCCTAACTTTTCTAGACTCAGCATCGACGCAATTAATAAAACAGCATCAGCACCTGCCAACCGCGCGAGATAAATTTGAATGGGATCGATAATGAATTCTTTACATAACAACGGCAGCTCGACCGATCGACGAATCCGCTGTAAATTGTCAAAACTGCCTTGAAAAAAGCGAGTATCTGTAAGGACAGATAGACAAGTTGCCCCAGCACGTTGGTAAGCTTGCGCGATCGCCACCGGGTCGAAATCTGCCCGAATAATGCCGCGACTTGGTGATGCTTTTTTTACTTCAGCAATTAAACTGGGTCGGCGGTTGCTTTGCTGTAAAGCTTGCTGAAAATTGTGGCAAGCACTGGCGTTTTCAACTTGACTTTGGAGATCTTGAAGACTGTAATGCTGTTGTAATTGCATTACTTCTTCTTGCTTGTAGCTAAAAATTTCTTCCAGAAAATTATGCGCTTTAACAGATTTCAGCATCATTTTTGATTTCCTCAGCTTCTGGATAATTCTGGGATATATTTAGAACTTATTGAAGTTTGAGCTTGCTTAAATACAACTGGATTAGTATAAGCGTTGACGACATTTTTAATAATGCCCAAACCCACATCTTCCATCAGTGTCAGAATTGATTCAGGATGAAATTGAACTCCTGCAATCGGTAGACTTTGATGTTCGATCGCCATGATCGTGCCATCTTCAGCAACTGCCGTTACTTGCAGTTGTGAGGGCAACCGCTCGGGAATCGCATACAAAGAATGGTAGCGACCTGCATCAAAGGCAGTAGGTAAGCCTTGGAATAAAACTGACTCTGGCGCAGTAATCCGAATTCCAGAGGATTTACCATGTTGCGGATAATCCAGAACTCCTAATTCTCCGCCGTAAGCTTCGACAATGCTCTGTAATCCCAAGCACACACCGAAAATCGGAATTTGTCGTTTAACACAAGCTTGAATCGTTGCCGTAATCCCAAA
>NZ_JANMZA010000377.1:0-21628 GCF_031382685.1 Chamaesiphon sp. OTE_8_metabat_110
AAAACTGGGAGTCAGAAGGCGCAAGAAATCTTGAGTCGCTGGGCGGAGTATCTGCCTAAGTTCTGGCAGTTGGTTCCTCCTTCGGAAGCAGAAACACCAGAAGCAAGTGCTAAACAGGCTGTGATTGCTTAGATTGTGATATGAATCAAAAAAAGGTAAAGTGGGTCGATCCACTTTACCTTTTTTTGATTTTAGATTGTTACATAAAGTAAGTTACTTATGACTAGAGATATAAGGTTTCAGCGTACCCTAAGCTAATTCCTACAATTCTTTCTGATATACTATCAGATCCTCTTTTATATGTAATTTTTACGCCCTTCTCATTTTCTTGAAAATATAGCTCTGAACGATAACCATCATGGTCGTGATCTATTTGATAATTATTGCTACAATTCCCCTCCCCTAATAATTTTTTGACTTGTTCCTTTGAAAGTCCAAATTCTAGTTCTTTAGGTAGAGTACCTGGATATTGCTTGAAAGTAAGATAGTTGTTGTATAGTACGATTCGACTTATTGTTAAATCAGGAAAAATATCAATGGCTATTCCCATTTCTTTATTTTCACGTCTTCCGAGCGTCGGATATTCTATTCTTCCAAACAAGAGTTCATCCTTGTCGAAATATTTAACTTCTTTACCGATAAAATCGATTAAATTAATATTGTTCATTTTGTATTTTGAAATTATTGTCAATAGTAAGTAGAGAAGCACCCACCATTAATATATCTAGAGTCAAAGTAAATACACCTAACTTTTATTAGGATAGATCTATATTAATTTGCTTCGATCTAGTATTGCTTAATGGCTAGAAGTGCTACCTCTAACTGTCGCTCGCTGTTACGCCAGTCCTTATGATTTATTGCGTTCCATCAGGTTAATTCCAGTTTTTTCGGCAATTTGCTGTGCGGCAATAGCAGTAGCATCATCAATCACGCCTCGTTGAGTTAGAAGACGACCATCTATAACAACTTTGCCCTGCCACAGTTCAGCATCACGATTGAAATTCACATCAGCAATAGCTCGAATCAGATCTTCTTGTTCTTGCTCTGTCAGATTGGCAAATGCTTCACCAAACATTAGAAAATGCCCAAGTCTGCTGATGACCTGAAAAATTGTGACGTTGAAATCAAGCCTTTGTTGGCGAAGTTCGTATATATCAACTTTCTTTGTTCTTTCCGCAGGTTCTAATAGTGGACTCCAATCATTACTAAACTCAGCATAGCGATGGTAAAAGCTGATTGCCTTGTCTAAAGCTTCCTGCCTGTCTTCAGGGCTTTGTAGTAACTTCGGTGAACGTGAATCAATATCTCTCTTAGCACTGGAACCAAATAGAAACTCAGCAGCACAGATTCGCAACTGGTTCATAGTAAATAAGAAATATGGAGACTTGCCTAAAGTCCTAGAAATCATATCAATTCTGCCGGAGAATAGTACTGATTCCTTTGATAGAATTCTAGTAAAATTTGGTAGAAGACTTTGAGAATCAAATGCAGTAAGCATTGATGGTGAGATAGGTTGAGAACGGGCACAATCGACAAAATCTTGATGAATTTGTGCAAGGTCATCCTCTTGTACGATCACAACTGTTGCACCATCATTCATAATTTCTGGTCTCTGAACACGAATCTTGTCCAGTGCTTTAATTCGATGTTGCCCATCAGTGACATAAAGCTCAAGATCGGTTGGTAGTAAAGCGTAACCAAACTTGACAGAAGCTTTTCCATACGCATAAACACGCAGTGGAGTTCTTGAATTGAAGGTAAATGCTGGCAAAATGTAGTTTTCCCGATCCTCTAGGTAACGAGCAATCTCATCAACATGACGGGGATTAATAGGACGATTCACAAACTCATCAACGTCTGCTCTGTTGTCTTTTTTATCTGCTGAGTTAAGTTTTGCCATTTCAACGATCATCTTGTTCGACATACACATAGTGAGATGAGTTCGCCCTCCCTGTTGATAAACATGAGTTAGGTGAACCCTCGCACCAGAAGTAGCCGCATCAGCAAAAGCTTGTTGTTGCGCCTCCGATTCAGTTTGCAGTACCACGATTTCCGATCCTGATTGTAATGAATTTTCCATTTGTAATTTTCTTAGTGAAGATAAGGTTTACCAAGTAGCATGGAAGTATAAACAAGTGGTTTAGTGATTAAATTAGTTCTACGACTATTTTCTAAGCAACAAAACACATTTCGGGCGGTAGTGCTTCTACTCACTGCCGCTTTTTGCCTCCTGTAAATAGTATGCACCGCCAGTCACCACCTGTCAATACCCAGTTCAAATATTGACTGTTTTTAAGTGTTGCAGCTAACTTTACGACTGGAGTTATAGATAGATAGCTTAAAAAACTATTTGATGCGGAAGGTAAGGAGATGTACATTGCAGAATACGCCAAGATAGTAATTTTGTATTTTGAGTTGGAGGATCAATTCAATTAAAATAAAGCTAGACCAGATTAACTATACCTAGACTGATTTGTATGACTAAATTGCTGGAAGAAGCCATCGCACAACTAAAAACTCGTCCTATTAGTGAGCAAGATTCGAGATCGATCTTAAATGAGAATTCGAGTTACAGATCGATTCGAGTAGTTATCATGAACTATTCACTCTGATGTGTATAATTAGAATTGGGCGTGTAAATCGATCTAGTGTGGAGCAATAAAATATGTCCCCCAAACTAACTCAACTAATCGAACAATCGGCAGCACTGTCACCACAGGAAAGATTAGAACTAGCAACACATTTGAAATCATCACAAGATAGTCCCGATCGATGGGACTTGTCAGAAGCCACAATAGCCAAACGCAATGTAGAAATGAGGCAAGTTTTAGCCGAGTGGCGAGAAATGGGTGATGAAGTAGAACAGACAGAAACTTGGGAAGAATTGAAGGTATCTCTCGATCTCGATCGTCTCTCGTCCAATCGACCCTTTTTCCCCGCTGAATGACTACTATCTTTCTATTAGATGCGTCGATACTTGGTGCAGTTACCAATCCCAAGACAAATAACCTCACCGTGCGGGAATGTCAGTCATGGTTCGATCGATGCCTGGAAAAGTCCACAATTTTTGTCTTGCCAGAAATTGCAGATTATGAAATTAGGCGAGAGTTGATTCGGGCTAACAAGATAAATGGCATTACTAGACTCGATCGACTTAAATCTATTCTCCAATACCAACCGATCGATACCCAAACAATGATCCTCGCAGCACAGCTATGGGCAGAATCAAGACAGCGAGGCACTCCCACTTGCGATCCGAGAGAATTAGACGGAGATGTTATTTTAGCCGCACAAGCAAAACAGCTAGAAGCTCTCGGCTATGAAATAATCATCGTCACCACTAATATCGGGCATCTATCCCAATTCGTTACAGCAAAACTTTGGCAGAATTGTTAAATTGAATTAGGAGATATCTAAGCAATGCTAAGTTTTGAAAGAGCCTCTAAAATTCTCGAAGATCACTTTGCTAATTTAACCGACGAAGAATTCATTGCTAACCTCAAAGAATACTGCCTTAGAGTTTTTGATAAGGATGAAATTTCAGACGAAACAGAACAACGAAGCTCAGTATTAGAAACTATTACGAATCTGCGATCTCAACAACCATCGTTCAAGACACCTGAAGATGTTGACATTGAAATCCTTGAAGAAAAATCAGCATGGTCAAAATGAATATGGCACTATCTGAAGTACTTCCTAATGCGCGAAGACTTTCTATTCTTGAAAAGCTTCAACTAATTCAGCTTCTTGCAGCAGATTTGGATATTTCACCGCTCGAACCCTTCAAAACATATGATGTGCCGTCTAGATATAATGATTTTGGTGCTGCTAAAGTTTTAATGGAAATTTTGGATCGATCGAAGTTAGATCGAGAACTTTCTGAATTGGTTGTGGATAATGACACCTAAATATCTCGTTAGGGAAATGAGTCATAACAGCTAAATTCACACTTTGATAATGCCTGGAGATCGATCGTTCAAATAATAGTAACGATATGCGCGTCTCATCATTCTTTGCTGGTATCGGCGGTTTCGATCTCGGCTTAGAACGAGCGGGGATGAATGTTGTATTTCAATGCGAACTAGATCCTTTTTGCCAACAGATCCTCAAACGCCACTGGCCGAACGTACCCCTACATGACGACATCACCACCCTCGAATCGGCAACTATCCCTCCCTCTGATTTATGGTGCGCTGGATGGCCTTGCCAAGACCTCAGCACCGCCAATACAGAACGAACGGGACTGTCGGGAAAACGAAGTGGTCTGTTCTTCACCTTTATGGACTTGGTTAGAGAAGTTCGCCCAGCGTGGTTGGTCATGGAAAACGTGCCGGGATTGCTCTCCGACGAACAAGGAACCGCGCTTGAGACAGTTATCGACACGCTCGAAGCGAACGGGTATCTGGGGGGATGGGTATCGTGTAACGCTGTCGATTCGGGCTTACCCCACAACCGCGACCGAGTGTTCTTTATCGCAAGTTTTAGATCCGAACGTGCCTATCACTTCTTTACTGACAGCAGCGAATTGTCTGGGAATACTGCGGCGCGAGAATCGAGCAAAGCGCAAACTAGACCCGATTTTCGTCAAATCGCTCTCAGAGACAATCCGCTTGTGGTACAACGTCGCGGTGGCTTCGGATATACCTTGGCAAAAAGCATCTGCCCCACGTTACGCGCCCAAACTGGAGGACATCAAGGCGGCCATTCAGACCGACCGATACTCTGTGGCGAGGAACTTGACATGGACAGAGTGGGAGCGACTGATGGGGTTTCCTCCCGGCTGGACGGTCGCAGAGGGCGACTCATTGGCAACGCAGTCGTCCCCACCATTAGCGAATGGATTGGCAAACGAATCTTAGAAATCGAAATATTGGAGCAGAAGAATATGGCTACGGATCGATCGTCAATAAATCCCATAACGTCGTGAATACCGATCGATCTGTAGGTGCCCGCATCTCTGGTGCAAAGGATCTAATTGCGGCGCATGGTGCGAAAACAGGCTCTCAGAAAGCACAAGAAATCTTGAATCGCAGGGCAGAGTATCTGCCTAATGTTACTAGTAAAGAGCAACCGAATGATTTTGATGGCTGTTTCGACCCGATGACAGTAGATTTGTATAGTCTAGATCCGGTCTTTGATAGTGCAGCCGCTCAACAAGATCGGTTTGGAGGAGATCTGAAACCCAACCCCAATTTTGTTGGTTTCTTTCAAACAGATAGGGATGGTAATTCTAGAGGAGTTATCGAGATCGATCCTCGCGAAGTATTACATTCACCGTAATTTATACGTAGAAAACGAGCAATGATCCAAAACGAGCGTCAATATAAAGTTACAAAAGCTAAGTTAAAAGATTTAGAGAAAGAGTTATCAAAACTCTTAGAAAATCGAGAATCAGCTACTAATACTCATCCTCGGTTGATGAGAATGCAAAGTGCAGCTTTGGAAGATCGAATTCAGATGATGTATAGAGAAATAGCCGAGTACAAAGATTTAAAAGATGGTAAAGTAAGGATTACGATCGATCGCCTATCAGAACTACCAATCGCATTAATTAAAGCGAGAATTTCATCCGGAATGACTCAAGGAGAACTAGCAGATAAGATCGGGATTAAAGAACAGCAAATCCAACGGTATGAGGCGAATCATTATCAGGCTGTGGGATTCGATCGATTGTTAGTGATTGCTTAGATTTTGTCGATCGAACTAGTCGATGAAGTCGTACTTCAACCTAGTCGTTAATCTAATCACAGTTAACAAAAATCTATTATGAATTCAGAGGAGGATTTTAATGAACTGGATTATCCCGATTGGTTATATCGAGAGCTAATCGATCCTAGACAAGAATTTGGTGCTTTGACTTGTCGATCGACATCAAAAGACCTCCTGCGAAAGTAAAAACAAAATCTTTTCTAGTATGGTTTTCGTCTATATTTTCTCCTAAAGCCTAAAGCCTAAAGCCTAATACCTGACTTTCGCAGGAAGTCTAAAGTATTGCAGTAGGTACAATCGCAACAATAGTAACTACTCTCACGTTTGGGTATTTTTACCTCAAGCCAATATTATCGGACATACTTGCTTTCGGTTTTGGCCGATCGAGCGTTTGGGCGGGATGAGGTAGCCATCAAAAAGGCAGGGATAGACGGGAATCAAACCGCTGTAGCGATCGCAAACATAGTATTGCTGAGGGCACAGCAAAAACCGAAGGTGATTTTATCACCTTCGGTTCGATCGAATAAACCCTAGATCGTAATATCAGTTCATGTTCGCGTGTTTGAAAAAATATCTAGTTTAGTACAGCTTTGATTTCGCCGACAGCACGTTTGATATCCAGCATTAATAGCCCTTGTTTTGCAGATTGACTAGCCAAAACAAGCAACACAGCATCATCGCCACAACCAATGAGAATGCCATAGCCATCAGTACCTTCAACCAAGATTTTTTCAACGCTACCGCGTGCTAATTCTTTACCGATTCGCTCGCCGAGGGAGAGCATCGCCGCAGACATTGCCGAAGTCCGTTCTTCATCCATCGTACCGGGAAGACTGGAGGCTAAAGGTAAGCCATCAGGAGATACCAAGGCTGCACCTTGGACATCAGAAGTACTCGATACAAAGCTCTGTAAAATTCCGCCAATTGTGCTTGCGCCCATGATTTTATTCCTAATTATGATTGATTGAGTTTGCTTGAGAGTTTAGAGTCAATTGTGCTAATGCTAGTTGACAGTGGTAAATTCAAATACATCGTGAGTACCACCGCGTAAAACTGATTCCGTGTGAACGCCACGAAGTTTTTTACCAGTGATTTCGCTCAACGCACCCCAGACTGCACCCATCGTAAAAGTACATTTACGATCCGAACCTGGGGCTTCACCAGCAGAGCAGACGGTCTCCGAACAATAAACTTTAATAACATCGCCGTCTTGGACGATCTTATTCACAGCAGTTAAGTGGGTACCATTGGCACCAACTGCTTCATTTAACTTGGTGGCAATCGTGCTTAAGTCTTGACTAGTACCAGACAAGCCTAACTCTTTGGCGATGTTTTTACCACGTTCGCGACCAGCAGCAATTAACGCGATCGCTGTGGCTTTTTCACCCAGCGCTTCTTCCATCCCAGTGATTACTGACTTGAAACAAACAATGCTGCTGAATTGGCCTAGATTTGGACGAGATGTGAGTTGGTTTGACATATTAATATTCCTACATTAAGACAACCGGCTCAGAGATTATTTTCTATATATAGATCTCAGTAGCTCAATCTTATGATTCCCATTTTAAATTCACATTTAACTATTTAATGATGTAATTTTGCAAAATAAGTAAAATTTAAAATGGTTGTTAAGTCGTTAAAAATATCCAATTTAATGTCAGCACTTACTAATAAGAGATGAACACTTGATATGTGTATTCAATTGATTTATGAATGAAGAAAAATCTCAAGCGATTTCAAATGAATTTTTATAGACAGTGCTTTACGCTTGTCTTTTAAGGATTAAGCTTCTCTTCTCTATTGGCAAATAAAATCTTCTGTTAAGGGAACTAAAAGTTTTCGATGAAGATTTTAGTTTCACACGCGTGCTTTTAAACTTAAAACTATATTGCAATTCAACTTCACTAAGATAATACTTATGATTCAGTGTCGATACAGTCTTGTTAAAACTTTTATTTATTCTGTCTCGATCTATTGCACACTGGACTACTTCTAAGATTAGATCGAATTCTAATGGTTTTCTTAAAATGGTTACTTCTGATAGAATTAGTTTACCAGAGAGATCGAAAATACTTGCTTCGGCTGTAAGCAAAATCCACGGGACTTTAGCAGTATGAATGCTGGGTAATTTTTCTAGCGTCGAGCATTTGGTCAGAGCAAAAGCAAGTGACTCAAACGAACAAATAACTAGATCTGTATCTTGCTCTTTTATCGATAATGTTCCGATCGCTAGATTAGCTGCTTCAATAACGTAAAAATCATTCTCTCTGAAAAATTGACATAATGAGTAGGAAAACTCGATATCCTCTTCAATGACTAAAATAGTTTTCATACCTTTTGATAAATAGATGCTGCTGTTGAGGAACTAATTAAAGCTATTTCATTTGTGCTAAGTTACTTTGCGTTTCAACCAAGTGATTGTTGAATACTTCAAGTGCAGCATCGAGGACTTTAAAAATAGCTGGATCGCAAATTGAGTAAAAAACAAAGTTACCTTGCTTGCGAATTTTGACTAGGTTGCACCGACGAAGTATTGCCAACTGCTGTGATACGGAGGAAGCATCTATCTCTAAGTACTGGGATATGTAGTTGACATTTTGTTCGCCCGATCTCAGAGTGTCCAGAATCTGAATTCGGACTGGATTTGACAGCACCTTGAAAAAATCTGCTTTGAAGTAACTAGGTTTAAAGGGCATCTCGATATCTCTCTATCTTCAAAGTTTTGCATATAGTTTAACACTAAAATTTTAGTGTTTAAGTAGCATTTATTTTAAAACAAATGCTACTTAAACATTAACTTCAAATTGGAGTCATCAAAACAAATGCGATCGGGTAGTTTTATGAGTATTAGCGCGCACTGTAGATGTAACTATCTTATATGTACCCAAATTCAGCAGCAAACTAACATCCCTACCGATTTTAATTGGAGATTCAGACTTTTTTAAGGACTCCCCGCTAACATTTGAACTAGAGCCACTGGGCAGTCGAGCTTCACACACACTCTTCTGAGCGAAAGTCCTTACAGGTGAGGCTCTAGCAGGAATCTTGACCAGATGAGAGTGCTACGTCACTAGCAGTCTCCGCAACCTCCTGACTCTCAAAAACTACGGTAAGCACCACTACTCTATACGGTTCGCCTCAATTTCGACATCGGCGTAAGTCACCTACAGTAGAGAGGTGTCAATCAAGGACTGTTAACAGTAATTTGTTAATCATAGAAGAGGTACGGAAAACCACCCTTTTTAAAAAGTCTGTGTTGGCACAAAGATAAGGATCGATCTGTAATATCGATCGCGCGAGTTGCCACTGGCACTCCTCGTCATTATTTAAACTGTTGTCATTATTAAGGAAGTAGTAAATAGTTTTATGGGAAAAGTTGTTGGCATTGACTTAGGAACTACCAACTCCTGCGTTGCGGTAATGGAAGGTGGCAAACCCACTGTAATCGCCAACGCCGAGGGATTCCGCACTACCCCTTCTGTTGTTGCATTTGCGAAGAATGGCGACCGATTGGTAGGACAAATCGCCAAACGTCAAGCGGTGATGAATCCAGAGAATACCTTCTCCTCCGTTAAACGCTTTATCGGTCGTAAATTCGACGAAGTAAATCAAGAAGCTACGGAGATTTCTTACAAAGTTGTTAACGATGGTAATAGCGTTAGAATCGAAGCCCCGGGCTTAGGTAAGAAATTTGCACCTGAAGAAGTTTCCGCTCAAGTACTCAGAAAACTCGTTGATGACGCTAGTAAGTACCTGGGTGAAACTGTTACCCAAGCCGTAATTACCGTACCAGCTTACTTCAACGACTCACAACGTCAAGCCACCAAAGATGCTGGTAAAATTGCTGGGGTTGAAGTTTTGCGGATCATTAACGAGCCTACCGCAGCGGCATTGGCTTACGGCCTAGACAAAAAAAGTAACGAGACAATTCTCGTGTTTGACCTTGGGGGTGGTACCTTCGACGTATCCGTGTTGGAAGTCGGCGATGGTGTCTTTGAAGTACTGGCAACTTCTGGAGACTCGCACTTAGGTGGTGACGACTTTGATAAAAAAATCGTCGATCACCTAGCAACTACTTTCATGAAAAATGAAGGGATCGACCTCCGCAAGGATCGTCAAGCGCTCCAACGTCTGACTGAAGCGGCTGAGAAAGCCAAGATCGAGTTATCTAGTGTCACTCAATCCGAAATCAACCTCCCCTTCATCACAGCCACTCAGGACGGCCCAAAACACGTCGAACTGACGCTGACTCGGGCTAAGTTCGAGGAAATCTGTTCCGACTTGATCGATCGCTGCCGCGTTCCGGTTGAAAATGCGCTCCGCGACGCTAAAGTTGATAAGAGCCGTATCGACGAAGTGGTCTTAGTCGGTGGTTCGACGCGGATTCCCGCAGTCAAAGAGCTAGTAAAACGCTTATTGGCTAAAGAACCCAATGAGACTGTTAACCCTGATGAAGTAGTAGCCGTTGGTGCTGCCGTTCAAGCAGGTATTCTCTCTGGTGAAGAAGGTACTCAAGGTCTATTACTCCTCGATGTTACACCCCTATCTCTAGGTGTCGAAACATTGGGCGGTGTGATGACTAAGATCATCCCTCGTAACACGACGATCCCCACCAAGAAGTTTGAAACCTTCTCGACAGCAGTAGACGGACAGAGCAACGTCGAAATTCAAATCCTCCAAGGTGAGCGGGAAATGTCTCGCGACAACAAGAGTCTGGGTACCTTCCGTCTCGATGGTATCCCCTCGGCACCGCGCGGCGTACCGCAAATCGAAGTCACTCTCGATATCGATGCCAACGGGATCTTGAACGTTACCGCTAAAGATAAAGGTACTGGTAAAGAGCAGTCCATCAGCATTACTGGTGCTTCTACGCTCGACAAAACCGAAGTCGAACGGATGGTACGTGAAGCTGAAAGCAATGCTTCTGCCGACAAAGAAAACCGCGATAAGATCGATCGCAAAAACCAAGCTGATTCGCTCACCTATCAAGCCGAAAAACAGCTTCAAGAACTCGGCGATAAAGTCCCTGAAGCGGATAAAACCAAACTCGAAGGCTTAATCAAAGAACTTAAAGAAGCTGTAACCAAGGAAGATGACGCCGAAATTCAACGTCTGACTCCTGAAGTCCAACAAACTTTGATGGCGATCGGTAGTAATATCTATGCTCAAGCAGGTGCTAATGCTGGGGGTGGTAACGACGATGCCGACGGTGGCACTCCTCCCGGTGGCGGTACCACTGGCGGTGCTGATGATGTCATCGACGCTGAGTTCTCCGAAACTAAATAGTTAACTTATTTTTCATCGATCGATCCGGTTTCCTAGTGAAGCCGGATTTTTTTTGCAAAAACAGTAGATCTCAGCTCGGAATGGTGAATACTAAGCTCAAGCATTCTTAATTAGTTTCTTTTTATAAGTACGATCGATATTCACCACAACATACATAGCTCTTAGGCATTAAAGCTGGTGGGCATTGCCCACCCTACTGGCTCGACACGACTAAAAATGTGGGTAAAGCGATCTCTCAAAATGTTACTGATTGTATTTTTCAGCGTTCTGAATGCCCACATTTTTAGTCGTGTCGAGCCACTACCTAAAGCCTAAAGCCTAAAGCCTAACCCCTAACCCCTACCCCCTAAATCGATGAATTTATTTGATGAAATAATTCCCGCGCAGCCAGATAAGGTAAATTTATATGCGCCGTACTTTATGAAGTCTGCCGCCAAACGGAACGTGCTGCCCAAAGCAATCACACTTTACAGTAAAGGCGGACTTGGCGGTCATCGGGCGATCGAAGGTGGGGAGAAAATTCCATATGCGATTAACTGGGTGATTCAAAATCTCCCTGGCGATCTCACCAGATGTACGATGATGTTTGATGACAATGCCGATCTGACCTACGATGTGAATTTGGTCAACTCCGAGCTAATCGGCTATCTCATCGACTGGCTGATTAATATTCGCGACACCAATACTCCGGATTTTCCGCAATACTTTTACTATAAGTTGATGAGAATGGAAGAATAGCCCTAAGTGCTGAGACTGGCTCTTCACAGCAGATTGCAGCGTTATTACGGTAGCTATGAGTCGCATCCTTTAGCTGGATATCGATCGATATCTAGCCAACTTTCCTCAGTGACTTTACCTAAAACTGCTGAAAATAGCACAATTGCGAGCGATCCGACCTATACTTCTAATTTATAATCTTTATATCCACTATAGCCGCAGACCGATTTGGAATCGGCAAGGAACATCTTGAGCTGCGATCTGAGTCATGAGGATCGCGGGTAAGTT
Organism: Chamaesiphon sp. OTE_8_metabat_110; assembly: GCF_031382685.1. NCBI lineage: Bacteria > Bacillati > Cyanobacteriota > Cyanophyceae > Gomontiellales > Chamaesiphonaceae > Chamaesiphon > Chamaesiphon sp. OTE_8_metabat_110. The sequence continues at coordinate 12,001 of NZ_JANMZA010000377.1, forward strand.
AGATTCACCTGACGATCGATGGCAAGTTAATCTGGATTCACTTGCTCGGGAGCAGATTGTCGATCGAATATCGGATTGGATCTTGGTGTGCGGCAGTATATATTAGATTTACCTCTAGGCACGGAAGATATATCGGTAACGAGTTATCTGCTGAGGAATTGTTGCCGATGATGAATTATTGAGTTAAGTCGTTAAATGACTAAGGGTAAGTGTGTGGGGATGGCTATGAAGTACTTGCTGGTGGCTTCGACGGAAGCATGTAGTGGGAAGTCGGCAACAATTTTGGGAATTGCTGCTCGCTTGCAGGAAAAGGGGGTGGAAATTGCCTATGCTCAGCCAGTTGTGACGGTAAATGCCACAAATCCCCACCTCGATGGCGATGTCCGACTGATGGCACAAGCCTTAGCGTTGCCCTCAGAGCAACTGGGGCTACCGCTGCTAGGTTTGGATGCCACTAGGACAATCGAGCGGCTAACTGGGGTCGATCGCCAAGACTACACTAAGTTACTCAAAGATAGCCTCCGACTCTCTGGCAATCTGACAATCGTCGAAGGTGGTGCCAATCTCCATGAAGGGAGTTTATTTGATTTGGCGACTGCACAGGTGGCAGAAACTCTCGATGCGGGCGTGTTGCTAGTCAATCGGTACCATCCGATCTCCAGTGTGGATCTGTTATTATCGGCGGCTGAGCGGCTTGGCAAGCGACTATTGGGGTGTATTATCAATGACATTCCCCGCGATCGCGTCGAGTCCGTCCAAACCTCTCTAGTACCCTTTCTAGAACAGCATGGTATCCCGGTGTTTGGGGTCGTGCATCGGAATGGGTTGCTGCGAAGCGTGACTGTCAAGCAATTGGTCGAACAACTCAATGCTGAAATATTGTGTCGTCCCGACAGGTTGGATCTGATGGTGGAAAGTCTATCGATCGGGGCGATGAATGTCAACTCGGCACTGGAATATTTCCGACGCGGTAATAATATGGCAGTCGTCACTGGCGGCGATCGCGCCGATATTCAGTTAGCCGCGCTAGAAACCTCTACACAGTGCTTGATTTTGACCGGACATCTCAGCCCTCAACCGTTCATCCTCAGTCGTGCTGAAGACCTAGAAATCCCCATTCTGTCGGTAGATTTGGATACGCTGACGACTGTGGAAATTATCGATCGCGCTTTCGGGCAAGTCCGGCTGCAAGAAACGATCAAAATTAATTGTGCGCGGGAGTTATTTGGCAATCACTGCGAGATCGATCGGCTGATCTCGATGCTGGGAATTGAGTAAGTAGCTCGGCATACTCCCTTCCCAGTGACAAATTAGACATCTAGGATGGATAGTGGATAGTGGATAGTGAATAGTGAATGTCTATTTCTTGGGTAGGAAGGGAGTAGTTATTTTAACTGCTGGAAATCACCTGTAATCCTGATGGTGGGCAGTGCCCACCCTACTTTACTTATCACCATAAGTGCTAGAGAGCCAATCCCAAAAACCCAATTCTCAATTCTCAATTCTCAATTAATTTAATTATCTTCACTAAGCCAATCGAGATCGATCGAGTTGTCGGATGTCGGGGTAATTCCGGCACTTTCTTCGATACTTCTAGAACTGGCACGATTGCGGATGGCATGGAGTCTTCTGATGACTTGCTGGGGATCGGAATTGGGCTTGAGTGTGTATAATAAATTCTGCGCGTTACACGAAGTACTGACTTTATTCGTCGCACAAACTACTGGTTGATTGTTCAGCGTACCAGTAGTCAGAGATTTTAACTTACCACTGCGGTATAGGGATTGGAATCTAGCGGAGACTTGTTGGCAACGAACTTGTGGCGTAAATCCGGCTTCGCTCATGGCGGCGGAACTCCACAATATAATTGGGAAATCACCTTTTTTAGTTCTAGCGATAGTTGCGGGTTTACCTTCAGATTTACCGCAGACAAAGCTAGTAGTTGCGGTCGAGGCTTGACTCGATGTTGCGGACAACATCATGCCGATGAGAGTAAGTGTCGATACGCCCAGTGCGAGGATCGGACGCTGGGAAATAGATACAGTTGACATTTTCATATTTACTCGATCGATTACAAAATTAAACAACATCTCAGCTCAAATTTCCCTAAGAGTTGGTAACATTTTTTGCTTTGCTACTACATATTATCAACTCTCTCTCATCTGCTCGGTTCGATCGCCATTTCCAATGAGATAATCGATAAACTGTCGGGCGGTACGTCCAGAACGTCCATTGTGTCTTGTTGCCCATTGTAAAGCACGTTTTTCGAGTTCGTCACGATCGATTAGCAATTGTGCTGAGGTCGCTAAATGATAGACGATTTCGAGATATTTGGGTTGGTCGGCAGGTTCAAAGGTGAGTGTGATGCCAAATCTGTCACTAAAGGATAATTTTTCTTGAACGGTGTCCCACATTTGAATCTCATCGGCATCTTGAGGGCGTGGGCGATCTGCAAAGTATTCTCTGACTAAATGACGGCGGTTGGATGTGGCATAGACTACTACATTCGCGGGTTTGGCGGTGACGCTGCCTTCTAACACTACTTTGAGTGCTTTGAATGCTTCATCATCAGCTTCAAAGGAAAGATCGTCGATAAAAATGATAAATTTCTGAGGCGAATCGGTAACGAGATCGAGAATTAATGGCAATTGACGCATGTCCGATTTACTAACTTCAATCAGTCTCAATTGGTTATCGGAATAATAGTTGAGTAATGCTTTAATTAGTGAGGATTTGCCAGTTCCTTTGCCACCATACAGTAAAATATTTAAGGCTGGCTGACCTGATAATAACGCTTGAGTATTTTTAATGATGGTATCTTTTTGCAGCTCATAACCAACTAGGTTGTCGATGTGAATGCGATCGGGGTAAGTAATTCCCACTAATCGCTCTTGCCATCTCAATGCTCGATATTTTCCAAATATACCCACTCCAGCTTGGTGATAATATCGTGCGAGATCTTCAACTAAATCACCCCAGCTTTTAGCAGCCAGTTTACTAACGATCGCGTCTCTGATTCGGTCTTGATGACTTGATGGCTCGGGAGTACTCTCGATCCAGCAGACCGGATTGCCACCCACTTGCTGCACCCATTGGGGGAGATAAGTTCCGTAAGTATATAAGAGGTTTAAAGACTGGAGATCTTGTTTGGCTGCCATTACTAGAGCTGGCGATAGATACTTATCCAGACTAGAAGTAAAGCGAGAATCTATTTTCTGCGCTTGAAGGCTAAAAGGATTTTCAGCTTGTAAAATTCGATCGATTAAATATTCTTCCCAACTACAATTTTCGGTAGCTAAAGCTTTAAAAAAACGTCCGTAAGCAGTCAGACAAATAAGTGCATTTCCTTGAGAGCGATCGCGATTGGCGATCGCCTGGAGCAAGTCAATCAGCGCACTACCAACTTCACCCGCTAAAATATCTTGATATACTAGCAATCCCGCAATGGCGCGCTGCATTTGATGAAGTTCGGCGGTGTGTCGCTCTTGATGCGGATTCATAAATTGGGGCGGTGAGAGTTGGTATTTACTAGCGTAATCGATTAGGAGAGCCAGCGGTGCGATTGCGGAGACAGCGATCGCAATTGCCACAACGCCACTCTGGTTGCTGCTTTGAGCCAAAAGCGGTCAGCAAGTATTGCCAGCGACATCCAGAGCCGTTGATATAAGCTTTGACGCCCCTAAACAGTAACTGCTGAGCCGCTTGTAACGGTTGCCAATCGATCGATTTCCCGATATTCGATCGGCGATAATTAAATGGTGTTTCCCATACTAAGTTACCGACACTGTGTAACAAAGATAGCGCCATCGCCCGATCGGGATCGATCGTCTGTTCCCGCACATCCCCACTCGCGGGAAGTTGTTTTGCTAGTGTAGTTGCCAGATCGTAACAGCGATCGATACTGTCAGTAAAAAATCGCGATCGCTGACGATCTTCTGGATACAACAAACCCGTCTGCTCGCACACCAGTAATAGCGCCGCCGCAGGCTTGCCATCCCGTCCCGCCCGACCGATTTCTTGCAGATACTCAGCCAGCAATACTGGCGGATGAAAATGCACGATCCACCGCACTGATGCCTTATTTATGCCCATCCCGAAGGCACAGGTGCAGACTACATACTGAAGCTTGCCGTCCAGCCACTCACTCTCGATTCGTCGCCGCGATTGGGGACTCAAGCCCGCATGATAAGCGGCTGTAGCATCGCCCCGCGCGGCTAGCCAAGTCGCTAACTCCTCACTACTCTGGCGAGTGCGGACATATACCAGCCCCGACTGCTGCGGATAGCGATCGATAAACTTCGTCAATTCCTGCTTTCTGCCCCGTGGCGTCCAGATTTGGCGGACGGATAGCTGGAGGTTTGGACGATAGGGATCGAGAATAAATGTGGCTGGCTGCTGGAGTTGTAACACACGGGCGATCGTCTGCTGCGATCGAGGGTCAGCCGTCGCTGTAAAAGCCGCGATCGCCATTTGAGTCCCTGTGACCTTCGATCGAATTAAGGCATCACGCACAGCCCCCAAGCGGCGATAGCTGGGACGAAAGGTTTCACCCCAATGGACGAGACAGTGCGCCTCATCCAGGATCAGTCGATCGATCTGCAATTGAGGATGGCACAATCGCGACCATACTGGGGGCGTGAGTAAAGTTTCTGGTGAAATATACAGCAGCCGCAGTTGCTGACGTTCCAATGCTTGCAGTGTCTGCTTGCGCTGGATGGTGGACAGTTCGCTATGCAGCAGCCCCGCGGCTATTCCTTTGGCGGTCAATTCTTGCACCTGATTTTCCATCAAGGCAACTAAAGGCGAAATTACTAGGGTGACGCCACTGCTCAATAGAGCGGGAATTTGGAAGCATAGAGATTTACCACCGCCAGTCGGCATCACAATTAGGGCGTCCCGATTGGCAAGGAGACATTCGATGATTTCTCGCTGGGGATATCGCAATTCGTCATAACCCCAGACTGCTTGTAATGTTGCTTGAATTCGATCCATTATTTCAGCCGTCGATCGAGATCTGCTATGTGACTAAGTTTTTAAAAAGTACATTGTCATGCAGCAATGCAAAGTCGGCATCGTTACGCGCCGAATTTTTTAACTTTTCTGGCTCTAATTCGATCGCTTTTTGGAGGTGGTGCAGGGCTAAATCTAGCCGATCTTGCAAGGCATAACAACAAGCTAGATCGTACCAGCCAGTTGCATTTTGAGGTTCGATCTTCACCAAAGCTTGATATGTCTCGATCGCGGCTGGATAATTTTTCAGGTTGTACATCAGCTCGGCTTTCGCATGTAGGAATGAGCTATTGTGCGGGGATAGTGCTATTGCTTTACTTAATGCTTCATCTGCAAGCACGATATTTTGCAAGCGCTGGTGAGACAATCCTAGATAATAATAAGCATCGCTATGTTGGGGATCTAGTTTAATGAGCTTTTCCAGATAAAAGATGGCTGATTCATATTTTCCAAGACTATAAAAATTGAGACCCAGACCTAAATAAGCAGACTCATTACTCTCGTCGATCTCGATGACTTTTTGATAACAACTAATCGCCTGGTCAAATACATCCATCTGCGATAAACAGTAACCCTTTTGCCGCCAAGCTTCAGCTCCATCCGGTCTGATTTTAATCGCTCGATCGAAACACTCGATCGCGGCTGGATATTGCGTCTTCTTAACTAAGTTCTTACCTGCTTGGATCGCTCTATTTTCAGGAGAGTTTAGTCCCCAGCCCATTGTGACTAAAATTGCCAACGCGATCGCTTTATTAATTGGTTCTCGAAATACAGCCGAACCATTACTCACTAAAAAGTCTGGTACGTGTAATGCACTAGTAAGCAGACTAACAAAGTTAAAAATAAAATAATTAAAAGCCGGAACGAACCAGAATAAGCCGATAATAACTAGAGTACTATACTTCCGAAAACCATTAAATTTAACTCGGAGCTGTTCTGGCAACCAAGGTTCGAGCATTCCATAGCCATCGAGTCCCGGCATCGGTAATAAATTAAAAATCGCCGCAAAAATTTGTAAGTAAACTAAAAAAGCTAAACTACTCGCCCAAAATACTTCTGGATTAAGGCGGTCTTCTGCAAGTAAATTTTGCTCTGTAACTGTCCCTAATAGAATTGCCAATCCAAGTGCAATTAAGATATTAGCACTCGGCCCTGCGGCAGATACCGCACTTTGCCACCAGCGATTTCTTAATTTATGCTGGTTGATATAGACAGCGCCACCAGGCAAGCCAATTCCACCCATGAGTAGAAAGAGGACGGGTAGCACCAAACTGTAGCCAGGATCGGTATATTTGAGCGGATTGAATGTCAGATATCCTTTACTCTTAACGGAGGTATCACCACCCCAATAAGCTACGATCGCGTGTCCAAATTCATGCAGGCACAGTGAAAAAATCCACCCAAAACAGACAATAATTCCGACTAACCACATATATAATTATCAGTTTCAGGCTGTATTTAATTTATAGTTCCCAAACCCAATCGAGGTCATGAGTAAAACTCTATTCTTCTAGCGCGTGTAACTAGGTGATTGATAGTTGAGGCATACTGGTATGGATATTTTTCGCATCGATACCCGCCTCAATCAACATAGAGGTCAATCCCTCTTCAAAATTATCCTCTTCGATCGCGATCTTCTCATCCACTAAACGAGCATGAAATAAGATTGTATTAATCCAAGCTTTTTTATCCCAGCCAGTCGCCAGAATTAAGAAGTTACCTGAATCTCGATCGCACACAGGATAAAGCCTTATTGATTGAAGTCGAGGTCGATCTTTTGTTGCTTCTTTTAAAGTATTTTCGATGATATCTGCGTAGCTTAATGAGTTATCCATTGAATTACTACCTCTTGCTCTGGCGTTCTCTGTCCGATAGCGATCGATCTCAGCCAGATAATCATCAAAAAATGGATCGTCTACTAAACTACCTGCAACAGCCAGCCAAGGATTATCGGTTCGTAATTTAGCTCTCAATCCTGCTAATACATCTTTTGGGTTCAACCCTTCCCCGCTATCGAGTTGAGCCGCTGCGCTATCGATCTTTTCGCGGAGTTCGGTAGCTAATCGGTCGGTAGCACTTTTAGATTTTAGGAGGTTTAGTGCTACCTCAATCGCTTCTTCGAGGCTAGCATACTTACCCGTAAGGATTTCTTGCTGGATAAATTCTGTTAGTTCGGGTTTTAGAGTTAGATTCATGAGGGTGAAAATCAGTCTAAAGTCTTACCATCAGTATAACTCAGCGGGAATAGTGCTGCGATCGAGCCTCAATCGAATCGAGATAAATTTTCCAGTTGAGGCGGTAATCAAGATGGCTCTGGCTGGATACTTAGATAGTGAAGCAATCGGGTTTGTAGATTGCAAACCAAGTCGGGGGCGTGTGTGGTGGAGATGCTTGTATTTCTTCCACCAGAATTCCAGTCTGGGTATTGGTAAATGCTCGGAATTTAGGTATTAGCGAAGCTCAACTTCTGAAAGATTATCCAACTATATCAGCAACCGATTTAACGAATGCTTGGGTGTATGCTACCGTACACCCAGAGGAAATTGAGTTAGCTATTCGGGAGAATGAAGAATTGGATGCTGAATTCGATCGGTGGGAAGCTGCTGGCGATGAAGATGAAGCTCAAATTGAAGCAATGCTAGAAAAGAAAGGCGCGTAAATGGTTAGGGGAGATATTGTATTCACTTTACCTGAAGATGGTCATTCCGCTTATATCTTCAGTTACGATGTATTTTTGTTCTTCTAGCTCAGATTAATGACCGATTTACAGCAACAGGCGCAAGAAATACTGAATCGATTGGCATTTAAAGATTTCGAGCTGTGTCTAGAGATAAATAGAACCTTCAATCATTTGCCTCGTGCGCCTGGTATTTATGCGATTCGCCATCGCACCGATGGACTCTTGTATTTGGGCAAGACAAACGATCTGAGTACTCGGTTTAATGGGGGACATAAATCATTTACTTGGGCGTGGCTCGATCTTTATCAGCCTAATGATGTGAGGATTGCCATAGAAAGACTCGACCGCTGGGGAAAACCAGGGTTATTATTAGAGTTAGAGGCTATTTTACTCAGGGCAACAGAACCACCGTATAACGTTAAGATTCCGATAGAGAATTAAAGCTATGCAATCTCAGACATTAGAAGAACTTACGCCAACTGCTGCTCAGACGATTTTAGAAAATCTGCCAGAACGAATTAGAGTAGCGTTTATAAATAGATCGAAAGAGATCGATTTTCCAGTTGAGGCGGTGATTGAGATGGCTTTGGCTGGATATTTGGATAGTGAAGCGATCGGGTTTGTAGATTGCAAACCAAATAGAGGTCGTAAGTAAAACTCGATCGATACTGCTGGATTCGATCGAGCGCATTTAGATCGGCATCCAAGTATAAATATCTGCTAGAAAAGCTTGAAATCTAGATGGTGGGCAGTGCCCACCCTACAAACTCGATCGCTCTGCTAAGATTGGAATCAATCGAATGAGACATCAGCGTTAAGTTGTTTTAGCATATTTATCTGACATCATTCATTTGTTTCATTGAAAACCATTATCTGCAAATGTTGTTTTTGTCGGTATCTATAAAGTTCGCGAGGGATATTTGAATAATCAGCATTAACAAAGCCCCAATTGTAGTAGAAGTTATTATTTGACTGAGAATAACAAACTAGATATATGGGCTTTCTAGCATTATTCATACAATAACTAGTCAGGAAGCTACCAATACCTCTTCTTTGCTCTTTCTTGTCAACAAATAGTAGATGTAAAAAAGTGTGTGTGCTCAAATTTTCATAGTTCATGTATCCACAAATTTCATTTCTGTGTTCGACAAGAAAAGCAGAGCATGATTCGTGATTAACCCAATTTTTATGATTAAAATATCCAGACAACAAAGCATAAAAAAGAAAAGACAAGATGACGAAAAGATACAAAAAAACAACGAAATTTAATACAGAAAATTTGTGAAGTAGCTGCCAAAGCATCATTGGCACTACAATCACTAAAACTAGAGTGATTATGCCAAGGTAAGAATTCCAGCAAAAAAAGAGTATTCTTCCTAGATCTTGTTGAGTAGCTACTCTTAAAGAGTAACCCAAAGGCAAATTATTATTCGATCGAGAAGAAGACATAGTACAACTACCTTAATTTTTTTGAAATTTAACTACTTAGCCAAAATCTGCTCTAGGATTGTCGGATCTTGAATTTCCTTGTCCTTCGCCAACAGCAACACCTTCGACATAATTTCCGCCGTCTTTGGATCGTCATCGACGAAGGGTAGGAATAGTCGTCCGCGATGTTGGGAACTGACGGGGAGAATGCAGAGTGCGCCGCCTGGTTGACGATGAACGATCGCGCTACCCAGATGTACCGAATAGGTGCCGATTTCGCCATTGATGAGGGCGTGAGAGCCTTGGATTTGGACGTTATTTAGTTTCATCAGGCGACAGGTTTCGCGGAGGATGCTCGATCGCATTTCGACGGTTGAGGCACTGGCTTCGGGATCGACTCCGCCGATGTGGGCGACGCTGACGACGAGATCGAGATCGCGCATGACTTCGCTGAAGATGCGTGGGGGGATGTCAGCGAGGGGGAGGGGTTTCCATTCGTCGCGCTGGTAG
>NZ_JANMZA010000468.1:0-9112 GCF_031382685.1 Chamaesiphon sp. OTE_8_metabat_110
GCGGCGAATGTCGGCTTGAAGACGATCGAGCAAATCGCGCACAGTTTTGAAGATGTAACGCGCGTCTTTTATAATTTAGAACTTGAGATCGATGTCTCAATTCAAACTTTACTCCTTAATGGTTACTCAGGATTACAGGAATGTTTGACAGCTCAAGTCACAGATCGCCAAATCGATGAAGCCGTAATTCTCGATCGGTTAACTGAGACACTCGAAAGTTTGAAACTAAAAATCGGCGATTGGACTGAGGCCGATATCGCGCTACCCACCTCGATCGAATTAGGTTTTGATATTGTCGCTTCGATTTTTGAAACTACAATTCAGGAGCAAATTGATGAAGTCGTAGCTGCGATTGCTACTCACGATAATCGAGTCATTCAAGACTGCTTGGAACGAGTAACTGAGATCTGTATCAGTTTGGCAGAATCATTTGAATTACCGGGCTTTTTAGACCTCAACCAAACAATTATCGCCGCAATTACCAACTATCCCGATCGCGCTAACGAAATCGGCTCGATCGCTGTTGTCGATTTACAACAAGCTCAAACTGAGGTCTTAGCAGGCGATCGGACACTGGGCGGTACCACTTCGATCGAGCTTGCTAATCTAGCTAATAAATCAGCCGCAGAGAGACATTTACCCCAAATCGAGTCAAGTGATAAAATTGAGATTTTCGTCAATCGGGAAGCAGAATTAGCCCAATTCCAAGCATTTTTGATAAGCGACAGATTCCGCAAACGGCATGAATTTAGTACCGATAACCAACATCTCTTCAAACAAATTATCGAACTATGTTGGGACTGGTTTCGCCATGAAATTCAACCACCCAATTCACAATTAAATTTAGAGCTACTAGTCAGCGCCGAAGGTTTGGCAGATTTAGATTATATCCATCATTGGGTGGGACTGTTATTACAAGGTCTAAACGCGCCTAGTTTTGGGAGTACGATCGGACAAGTGCCGCGATCCGGTCTTCAGCTCTATCGTCAGTGTTGTATTTATCAAGTCGTATTTGCCGTCGCCAAATACCTGGCGGGGACAGAACCGCATCCCCAGTTTACACCAGAATTTTTAACCGAGTTACGATTGCATCTCCAGCAAACTGTAGATACTTATAAGCAAGGTTTACCAGTGACCGCTAACGAACGCGGTTGGATCGATCGGATTATTCTGCCCCACCACTGGACGACATTACCCGATCGCAGCGGTGAGGATCTACTCTTATCAGAAATTTGGGGACAAGCAGAATTTAGGAATAGTTAATAAGTCTTTCAACGATTGCGAGATGTAATACCCAAACCGAGCGAGAACATCAACTGCGTAAAAATCGGCTTTAGTGCTGCGATCGATCCCATCTTCAGTAAAGATGTGGATACAATAGTCAATAAGGATTTAGCACGCTGCTCGATTCTCGTTCCGAGAGGCTCCGCCAACGATAACCAGATCGAATCCTGTGGAGATTTCTGTAACTAACACTATTGAGATACTCGGGAGTGATTCGCTCATGCAGGCTATTACCAAGATCGATAGTTCTCGCCAGCGGGAGATCGCCGAAGTCCTGCTGCATCATGGCTGGGACTTTATGCGCCAAACTCTGACCATCGGTAAAGCCTCGTCAGCAGAAGATCGAGTCGATGTGCCACCACCAGAGATCTTGCGAAGTATTTTGGTCGATCTGGGGCCAGTATACGTCAAGCTGGGGCAGTTGCTCAGTACGCGTCCAGATCTGCTCCCGCTCGAATATATCGAAGCTCTCAGCGAACTGCAATCGAATGTACCACCGATCGAGTGGCAAGAAATCGAAACAATCCTGATCCAACAGTTCCCCCAGCTACCCGCAGAAATTTTTAGTCAGATCGATACTATCCCCGTTGCGGCTGGATCGATCGCCCAAACTCATCGTGCTATCCTCAAAGATGGTCGGATCGTCGCCATCAAAGTCCAACGTCCGGGGATCGATCGTTTGGTGACGCGAGATATCGCCATGATTAAGCAGATTGCTAAATTGCTCTCTGGCACTGACTTTGGCAAACGTTACGACTTAGTTGCTCTCGCTAACGAATTTAGTACCGCGCTCCAATCCGAACTAGACTTCACTCAAGAAGCCCGCTATACCGAAGCACTTCGTAAAAATCTCCTCGCGGGCAAGTGGTTCGATACTACCAAGATTATGGTGCCGGAGATCGATCGACAGTTATCGACTCAAAAAGTTCTCGTACTCCAATGGTTAGATGGCGTCCCGATTCTCGCAGCGCGGCTGACGGGTAAAAATCATGACGGCGATATCGGACAGGAGCGACAAGCCCTCACCGTCCTCTGCTTCCGCGCCTTCTTTCAACAATACCTAATGGATGGCTTATTCCACGCCGATCCGCATCCCGGCAACCTCTTCTACCTCGACGATGGGCGAATTGCCGTCCTCGATTGTGGGATGATGGGGCGGCTCGATGCCCGTACCCAGTCAGCGCTAGTCGAAATGATTCTGGCGATCGTCAATGGCGATTCCCAACGCTGCGCCCAAATCACCCTGCAACTCGCCGAACCGATGGGCGAACTCAACCTCTCCCGCCTGGAATGGGATTACGATCGTTTGCTGCACAAGTACAACAACATCAGCTTGCAGAATATGAATGCCAGCGAAGCCTTCGCGGAAATCCTCCAAGCCGCACGGCGCAACAATCTGCGCTGGCCGAGCAATATCGGTTTATTTGCCAAATCCCTCGCCAATCTCGAAGGCGTCGGGCGACAATTTAACCCCGAAGTCAATCTATTTGAAGAAGTCCGCCCGCTAATGAATGACATGTTCCAGCGGCAACTCTTCGGTGGCGATCCGATGCAATCACTCCTCCGCACAGGCTTAGAATTAAAAAATCTTTCCCTCCAATCACCGCGCCAATTAGGCTTTTTACTCGATCGCTTTAGCTCCGAAACACTGAAACTAAATATCACCATTCAAAACCTCGATGGTATCCAAAATAGTGTCGATGACGCCGCCAATCGTCGATCCTTTAGTACCGTAGTCGGTTCCCTAATCATCGGAGCCGCGATCGTTTCAGCTAATGCTCAAACTCCTCAATTGCAACTGCTAAGTAATGTGCTTTTTAGCGCAGCGAGCATTCTAGGGCTATGGTTGATTGTCAAAATTATTAGGTCTGGCAACTTGCTTTGATTTTACACAACGATTGAAATCGTTGCTAGTGTTGCAAAGTCCACCTACGCGGACTAAAACTGGCACAAATATTTGTTTAACCGAACCGTATTGAGAGGTAATGGGTAATGGGTAACGGGTAATAAAGCCAGAACTACTTAGATTTTGAGGACGAAACTATCTCGGCGGTGAAAGTCGGCAACTGTACCAGGATGAGTTAATGCCCAATAACTCAGCTCATGCTGACTTGACTCAATTACTGCCGTTACTGATAGTTCTAGTTCTGGTGCTGCTGGAAAAATTTTGCTCAGATCGACGATCGATTTTAATACCAGCGAAGTTGCCGATCGATCGATCGATAATGGCAATGCTGTAAATGCTAATTCGTTTTGCAAACCTTGGCGATAATCATCCAGTGTAAAGACATTCCAATCGCCAGCGGGAGAGAGATTAAATTCCCAATAGTTAGCATTACCGGGAACGCCAATAAAGAACTCAAAGCAAGTAGATTCCCAGAGGGCAAACTTGCGGCTGGGTGTGGGATGAGCTGAGGGAATGATTAGTGTTTCTAGATTGCCTTGCAAATGATACACGATCGATAACAATCTATCCTGAAAATCGATTTGTCCGGTCAGTTCGATCGCAGGTAAGGTAATATCTGTACTGAAAGGACGTAGTTTAAAATCGGTCATCCCGTTTATCTCCGCAAGTCTTCAATAATCGATCGAATCTCCGCTTCTTGAGCTTCAATACTCGCAGTCAGTCCAAATTGGACTAGAGCGCGATCGAGATTGTGAGTGGGATATTTGACTTTGAAATAAACATTTCCTGCTAAATAATCTGTAAAAAATCTCAATCCTAATTCAAAAGCAATCAAGCGAATCGCATCAAAAAGATAGTCATAATCATCACCACTCAAAAAACCCCGCGCCTGAGATAAATAGCCATCTAAAATCGCCCGACACATTGGCGTGTCAAATCGAACTTGCTCCCAGTCTGGAGTTTCTTCACCGAGCGGATTGCAACCCGATCGCAAGCAATCGCCGATATCATAGTGTACCAGTCCCGGTTTGACCGTATCGAGATCGATCATCCCGATCGCCTGTTGAGTCATGGTGCAAATCAGCACGTTGTTCACTTTAGGATCGCCGTGAATCGGTCGTAAAGGCAACTTACCATCATCTTTAGCCTTTTCTAAAACTTGCGCCCACTCTTGCCGCGATCGCACGAAATCCAGACAATAATTTACTTCGCGATTATCGCTCGGGGTGGCTGCTGCCAAAACTTGCAGATAATCTGCTAGATATTGAGGCGTAATATGAAATCCGACTAGCGTATCGGCTAACTTTGTCGGATCGAGATCGCTAATGAGATAATGAAATCTGCCCAGTGCATAGCCTACAGCCCGCCCATGCGCGATATCTTGGATGATATCGAGCGTTTCCGAACCATCGATAAAGCTAATCGCCCGCCAATAGGAACCATCAGGCTCGACCCAATGGTCGCGATCGTCTACTGTTAGTAGTACTCGCGGTACTGCCCATCGTCTAGCTACCTGTTCCGGTTCGCGCTGCATTTTGGCACATACATGCTGCGTGAAAATCCGCATATTCTGCATCACCAGCGCGGGTTGTTGGAAGACATGAGTATTGATGCGTTGCAAGACAAAGTGCGGTTCTAAATCATCCGCGATCGTGACGAGAAATGTATCATTAATATTGCCACTGCCGAACGCCCGCAGCTCGGTAACTGCTCTTGCTCCAGCAAATTTTTGAGCGATAGTAGTCAGACGATCCAATGTTAATTAGGGGTTAGGGGACTGGGAGAGGGAGACTGGGAGTGTGACCCAATCTGTGGCGACCGCTAATAGATGGGAGAACAGACTATTGTCGATAGGATGAGCATGTTTACTCGGTGCTGAAAACCGAATTTTTAATCTTTACTCCACAGTATTTTGACATTATTTAGCGACTTGCCGTGCAGATTTATTTTCTAATGACTCAAACAGTGATTTTTCTTCTTGATTGATTGAATTACGTTCAGTCACCAGTTGATTATAACTGGCAGTTTGCTCTTTGAGTTGGATGACTATTTGATTATAGTTTCGCACGCGATCGTTAAAAGCTGAGATGCGGGCACTATAATCACTGCTGGGATTAGCTGCGATCTCCGATTGTAGACTCGATCGATCGGATTCCACCATATTACCTTCTTGTTTGACCCGATCGGCTAATTGTTCTAAAGCTTGATTTTGGGTTAGCAACTGCTGACTGAGTGTTTTCGCTTTATTTTTGAGGGTGGTGAATATCCCTTCGTAGCGTTCGGAGAGTGCGACGATCGACGAACGATCTGTAAAATAGTGGCGGTAGTGGGTTTCTAATTCTGGACTGAGATTTCGCACTTCAGTCCCAAGGATCGAGTGCAGTTCGCTATCGACAGAGCGCGGATCTTGACTTTCGTAGGTGGCGACTAACTTGATAATTCGGGCATTGGTAAGTGTCTTCAATACTACTCGTAGCTGCTTACTGATTTTTGTTTGCTCGAACATAGACATGCGTTGGTACGCAGCATGTAACATCTCATGAGCAGCAGTCACTTCCATCACCCCTTGCAAACGCGGATCTGTCACAGCTTGGAGGAAAATTCCTTTACTAGTGACATAGCAGCCTAACACGATTGTATGCTCGGAACCTTTGCACAGATTGAGGGATGATTTTGTCGTTTCGATCGTCGGCTGGTTGAGATAAAATAGTCGCCGAGCGGCATCTGTCATCGTGGCACTAGTGGCAAGTTTCGCAATCTCTGGCGGTGGCTCATATGTTAGCAGCTTGCTCCAATCGCCGATCTCTTGAGTAAATCTAATCCCGACGATCGCGATCGCGATCGTGGCTGTCATAATGAGATAACGCTTGAGTCGTTTCATGGATCGCGTTGAAGGTATTTCTTGTAGACTGGTTTGCTTCCGAATTCTACTCTAACAGGGGATAACGATGGATGGGAGGTGGGTAAGGGGTAAAGGGTAAGGGGTAAAGGGTAAGGCAAGACTATGTTTGCTCTAAAAATGCGCTGGCACTAGCCATATTCAAAGCTCCTTTATTTGTTAATCTTCATTGCAAAAGTATAGATAGAGCCGATCGAGTATGTTAGCTTGATTGGTAAGAAAGCTGACGCATCGATCCTAATCTTTAAACAAAAGAAATTCAGTGATGGAGAAAAATTTCGCCCAGACTGCCCTAGACTTGCAACTAGCAGCAGGTGAAGAAATGAGTGACTATGTAGCTCATCTACAAATGCACATGGCGCTTCAAGCTCGCAATCTAGTTCCGACTCTCACTAATGCCGTCGATGGTCGAGAATTATTTCTCTATCAGACTCAAGCACATTTTGAAAAATTAGCCTCTCGACAAGGCCACTAGATTACTGCTCGATCGTGATGGGAATAATGGCTACCTAAGATCTCATGTAACTTGACAACATTGCCAATTATCGCGATCGAGGGCGCACTAAACCGCGCTAGTTCTACTTGCTCGACGATCGTTTCTAAAGTAGCGACTAATTCTTGTTGTTGAGGAGTAGTGCCCCACCGTACCAATGCAATTGGGGTGCTACCTGCCAATCCAGCCGTAATTAATTCCTGACTGATGCGATCGAGATTGTGGATGCCCATGTATACTACAATAGTTTCGGCGCTTTGAGCGATCGCTTGCCAATTGACGCCAGGACGGTATTTACCCGCCATTTCGTGCCCGGTTACAAAAATCACCGAAGAACTATAATTGCGATGCGTCAGGGGAATACCAGCATAGGCTGGAGCCGCAATTCCCGAAGTCACACCGGGCACTACTTCGACTGGGATACCTGCGGCGATCAGATCTTCCATTTCTTCGCCACCGCGTCCGAAGATAAACGGATCGCCACCTTTGAGTCGCACCACAACAGCGTGGCTGCGGGCTTTTTCAATTAATAATTCCGTAGTTTCTTGCTGGAGTAGCGAGTGTCTACCCATCCGTTTGCCAGCATCGATCTTTTCCGCACTCTGGGCGATAATCGCCACAATTTCGGCGCTGACAAGGGCATCATAAATAACTACATCAGCCGATTCTAATAATACTTTACCCTTAATTGTCAGCAGCCCAGGATCTCCAGGCCCCGCACCGACTAAATAGACTTTGCCAACTGTGTCTGTCACTTTTCTGGAAGTAGGGGATAGGGGATCGAGGGTAAATCGACAATATACTTTACATCAGGCTACCGCTAACGGCTGCGCTCGGTGCGAAATACCGCTCGACAGATATTTACCAGGCACTATTGACTTTTGCGGATGTTTGTGCAGCAAAGATTTTCCCGATCGTGGCGGCTAATGCTGGACTGTTACCGATCGGTTCGCCGAAAATTAATTTTATCTCGGGAAACTGCATTCTTAGTTGCGCGATCGCTGCCGAGATCGCATCAGTAATGCCACCGGAGAAGAGAAAATAAGGCAAGATCCCAATCTCAGTCGCACCTGTGGCGATCGTCATGGTAACTCGATCGGCTAAACTCGGAGCTACCGACCAATAAGCAGGGGTGAGATCCAAGTCATGTGCCAGTCGTTCGACGATCTGGTTGCTACCAGATCTGCGACTACCATGAGCTAAAATAATACTCCGATCGGGCAAACCAGAACGGTTCCGAGCGAACAAATTTATAAAGTCGGCATTGGCACCCAGATAATCGGCAACGACTAAATTAACTTTGTCACCAATCTCCAGCTCGGCAAGTGCTACCTCTGCGGGAATATCTTCCATTACATGCACGCCTGGGATCAAAAATAGTGGCAGAATCACCACTCGATCGATCTCCTGCTGTTGACACTGACTGGCAAAATCACCGATCTGTCGATGTAGGGGAACTGCTGCCAGTTCTAACTGAGCAGCAGCCACTAGTGGCGATCTCAGTCCGCCAACATTTTGCAGCCATAAACTTAGTTGCTCTGCCAATAAGCTAGTCGCGATCTGTGGACGCGGATCGCGACTACCATGAGATACCAATAAATAAGCGTCAGTCAAATTGGTTATGGGTCAATAGTGATGAGATCTTAGTTATAGCACTAACGATATACTTACTATTTTTACTCGTACACTACATTATTATAAATTGCCGACCTAAAAATGTTTTTCCACGATCGCGACTAGATATTTCGTCCAGTACTCAGTCTTTTGCATCGTTTCAGCCTCTACCATCACTCGAATTAAGGGTTCGGTACCCGAGGCGCGCACGAGTACCCGTCCGGTGTTGCCCATCTCGGCTTCGGCTTCGGCAATACCGTCCTGTAACGGCTGGCATTTTGCCCAATTGAGACGGGCTTCGCGATCGTCTACGCGGACATTGTGGAGGATTTGCGGATAGGTTTGAAAGCTATTATCGACTAGCTCGGCGAGGGATTTGCCCGACTGCTGGACGATCGTTGCTAGATGAAGGGCTGTGAGCGTACCATCGCCACTGACGCTATGTTGGGGTGAGAGAATATGCCCCGACTGTTCGCCACCGAGCATCGCACCGCAGCTCGCCATCTCCGCTTGGACGTACTGGTCGCCCACTGCCGTGCGGACTATCTTGCCACCCAATGCTTGCCAAGCCCGCTCGAAGCCCAGATTTGCCATCACTGTGGTGATGATTTCATCATTCGGGAGCAGCCCTTGTTTCCGGAGATATTGCCCCCAGAAATAGAGAATATAATCACCATCCACCTTACGTCCGAGATTGTCTACAGCTAAAACGCGATCGGCATCCCCATCGAATGCAAAGCCGATATCTGCCTGATGCAGAATCACCGCAGCTTGCAGAGCGCCCAAATGCGTAGAACCACAATTGACATTAATCCGCTCGCCATCAGCCTCATCATTGAGACAAATTAATTCGGCGCCCAACTTAGCAAAAATTTCGGGAGCTACCTTTACTGCGGCGCCAGCAGCCAGATCGAGG
>NZ_JANMZA010000474.1:0-2077 GCF_031382685.1 Chamaesiphon sp. OTE_8_metabat_110
GGCGAGGGCTAGATCGATCGAACGACTGTTACTAGCAGCGCGATCGAAGTAAAACAGATAACTATTACGAGGTTAACATGACTCAAGCCAGAGAACCAGACGACATCGATCGCGTTAACCGCGAATTGCGTGGAGTCAATCGCAGACTAGACAGGCTGGAATATACCCAGATCTCCCCCCAAGAATTTTCCAGCGTATTAGATCGGATTTACGAAGAGATTGGCTCGATACGACCGCCTTGGTGGCGCGCTTCGCGTTCGGAGATGAGAGCGGAATTTCTAGCGGTTAATGCTCGACTCGATCGCATTGAAGCTGACACAAATCAGAGGTTTGACTCGATCGACAACAAGATCGATATCATCATCCGTCGCCTTAGCGGAGAGGGAAATTTGGGAGAGTAAGACCGACCCCGAAACCACTTTTTACCCTGTTTTTTACCCTACTCACATCCTCAATTATGGGTACAATGTAATCAATAATGGATTAAGTCAGATGGCGAATATATTTAAGACACGAATAGTACAGGTAGGGAACTCGCAGGGAATTAGATTACCCAAGGCAATGATCGAGCTGACGGGCATTAAGGAGAACATCGAGATTGAAGTCAGAGACAATCAGATTGTCATCACAGCGGCATCAAAAGCCCGAGTCGGCTGGAGTGAAGCTTTTGCTCAGATGGTTAGCGATGGGGATGAACTAGCAGCACTCACCGTTACCGATACTTGGGATGAAGCAGAATGGGTATGGTAACGGAACGGTTTGATGTATTCTTGGTGATGCTCGATCCGACAGTCGGCAGTGAGATCCAGAAAACTAGACCATGCTTAATCATTTCACCCAATGAAATGAACACTCATCTAGCAACTGTCATCGTCGCGCCAATGACCACCAGCGGGAAACAATACCCAAGTAGAATTTCAGTTAACTTTGAGGGGAAGGACGGATTTATCGCCTTAGACCACATTCGATCGGTATCTAAGAATCGATTAGTTAAACAGCTTGGCACAATTACCCCCGCCGAACAGAAAGCCGTCTTAGCAGCTTTATTAGAGATGTTCGCTGAAGAGTAAATATAGAAATAGCCCCCACCAGTGAAGGTGAAGGCTAGATCGATCGCATAGCGTCTCTGTTAGGAGAATCGAAAGACCTAAGCGAAAATCATTCCCACTCGATCGTGCCGGGTGGCTTGGAAGTGATATCATAAACCACGCGATTGACGCCTTTTACTTCATTCACAATCCGGTTGGAAACAATCTCTAAAAACTCATAAGGAACCTTCGACCAATCGGCAGTCATGCCATCTTCACTAGATACACAACGTAAAACGATCGGGTGTGCATAAGTCCGTTGGTCGCCCATGACACCGACACTATTTACATCGGCGAGTAGCACCGCAAAAGCTTGCCAGAGCTTGTCATAAAGTCCTTGTTTATTAACTTCTTGACGGACGATTAGATCGGCGTCACGGAGGATATTTAGTCGCTCTGCTGTGACTTCACCGATAATCCGAATTGCTAAGCCGGGGCCGGGAAATGGTTGCCGTTTAACGATTTCTTCGGGTAAACCGATCGAGCGTCCCACTTTTCGCACTTCATCTTTAAATAATTTGCGTAAAGGTTCGACGAGTTTAAATTGTAGATCTTTAGGCAATCCACCAACGTTGTGATGACTCTTAATTTTAACTGCTACCCGTTCGCCACTTTGAGGATCGACATTGGTATCTGCGGACTCGATTACATCGGGATATAATGTCCCTTGCGCGAGATAATCAAATGGCCCTAATCGTTTTGATTCTGACTCGAATACGCGAATAAATTCAGTACCGATGATTTTACGTTTGGTTTCGGGATCGGTAACGCCCGCGATCGCATTAATGAAGCGTTCCCGCGCCATTACATATTCAACTTTGATATGAAACTGGTCTTTAAATAAGTTCACCAATCGTTCTGGTTCGAGCTTCCGCATGAACCCTTGATCGATGAACATACAGGTCAATTGGTCGCCGATCGCGCGGTGTAATAAGAATGCTAAAGTCGAAGAATCGACACCGCCAGATAGTGCGAGTAAGACTTTTTTA
>NZ_JANMZA010000533.1:0-13126 GCF_031382685.1 Chamaesiphon sp. OTE_8_metabat_110
TCTGCAATAACTTGCGGCGGAATACTTAATCCCTGATGCACGCTGTCATAGAGAGTGGTTCCATAGAGCCGTTTGAGTACCAAGAAATTTGCGCCAGCATACAGACATTCCGAAAAAGCTGGGTGAGTGCCGAGTCGCCGATACACCTCAGTTTCCTCTTCAAACCCAGCCATGCCAGGAGCATAAATCTTGACCACTTGCTGGGGATAGTCGGGATGAGCGAATACAGCCGCATAATTGCCAGCACCCAATTTCTGCCAGGGCATTGGTACTCGATCGACCACCACTGGATTGTTGTGGGTAGAATTACTGTGGAGTTGAAGCTGCGGCAATAATTCTCGCTCGATGCACTCGACAAGTTGGTGTAAGTGCGATCGAGCGAACTCTGGGTTTACCGATCCGTCGATGTGAGGTGGGAGTGTGGTCATAACCAATATATCGCCGCGCCTTAATTTATAATTCGTTAGTGTTCGCCGCCGAAGTAGCCGTGTGTCGCTGCAAAATTCCCGATTTCAGGGCGATATGCCTGGTACACAATTACCCCTTCTTCATCAAACTGCGCTAGAATGTAACGACCGATTTTTGGTAATTTGGTCTTTTGTTCTATGTAACTGGTGGTGATAAGCGGCATGGACGATAATGAATTTAAACTAGAAGCACCATTTAAACCGACTGGCGATCAACCTGCGGCGATCGCGCAGCTCGTGGCTGGGTTAAAATCTCAACAGCAGTTTCAGACTTTGCTCGGTGCGACGGGTACGGGGAAAACATTTACGATCGCGGCGACGATCGCCCAGTATCAGAAACCGACATTAGTATTAGCTCATAATAAAACATTAGCGGCGCAATTGTGCAACGAATTGCGGCAGTTTTTCCCGCACAATGCCGTCGAGTATTTTGTTTCTTATTACGATTATTATCAGCCGGAGGCGTATATTGCAGTTAGCGATACTTTTATCGAAAAAGCATCGGCAATCAATGATGAAATCGATATGCTGCGACATTCGGCGACGCGATCGTTATTCGAGCATCGGCATGTAATTGTGGTGGCTTCCATTAGTTGTATTTATGGTTTGGGCACGCCTGCTGAATACCTGAAGGCGGCAATTCCGTTGAAGGTGGGGATGGAAATCGACCAGCGGGAGATGTTGCGGCAGTTAGTTTCGGTGCAATATAGTCGCAATGATATCGACTTAAAGCGCGGTAATTTTCGGGTACGTGGTGATGTAGTAGAAATCGGCCCTGCTTACGAGGATCGGATCGTGCGGGTAGAATTTTTTGGCGATGAAATTGAAGCAATTCGCTATGTCGATCCGGTGACGGGAGAAATTCTGAATACGGTGGGTGGTTTGAATATCTATCCAGCACGGCACTTTGTCACGCCTGAAGATACGTTGCAGGATGCTTGTAATGACATCGATGAGGAATTGAAGCAGCGGATAATTGAACTCGAAACTAATGGTAAATTAATCGAAGCTCAACGCATCGACCAACGGACGCGCTACGATTTGGAAATGTTGCGCGAAGTCGGTTTTTGCAATGGGGTGGAAAACTATTCTCGCCATCTAGCAAGACGTAATGCTGGCGATCCGCCGGAATGTTTGTTGGATTATTTCGATGATGATTGGTTATTGGTAGTCGATGAATCTCACGTCACTGTCCCGCAAATTCGGGGGATGTATAATGGCGACAGAGCGCGCAAAACAGTGCTGATCGATCACGGTTTTCGCTTGCCCAGTGCGGCGGATAATCGCCCGTTAAAGGCTGATGAATTCTGGGAAAAGGTAAATCAATGTATTTTTGTTTCTGCTACCCCTGGTGAGTGGGAAATGGGCCTTTCAGAGGATCGAATCGCCCAACAGATCATCCGTCCGACGGGAGTAATCGATCCAGAAATATTCGTGCGTCCGACAGAGGGACAAGTTGATGACTTACTCGGTGAAATTCGCGATCGCGTCAAGCGCGAGGAACGCGTATTGATTACGACGCTTACTAAACGGATGGCGGAAGATCTGACTGAATATTTTCACGAACGCAGTGTGCGAGTAAAATATCTCCACTCAGAAATCCAATCGATCGAACGAATTGAAATTATTCAAGGTCTGCGGAATGGTGAATTTGATGTATTGATTGGGGTAAACTTATTGCGGGAAGGTTTGGATTTGCCGGAGGTATCTTTAGTCGCCATTCTCGATGCCGATAAAGAAGGATTCTTGCGTTCGACGCGATCGCTCATTCAAACAATCGGACGTGCGGCGCGACACATTCGCGGACAAGCAATCTTGTATGCCGATAAAATGACTGACAGTATGACAGCCGCGATCGACGAAACCGATCGTCGGCGTGGTATTCAATCAGCACATAATAAAGTAAATAATATTACGCCTTACTCGATCGTCAAAACAGGTACTAATTCGATCCTCCAATTTCTCGATCTCTCACGCCGACTGAATGCCCAACAATTGGAGACAGTCATCGAGCATGTCGATGAATTAACCCTCGAACAAATTCCCGATGCGATCGTCCAATTAGAGGCCGAAATGAAAGTAGCAGCAAAAGAATTAGAATTTGAAAAAGCCGCAACATTACGCGATCGTATTAAACAATTGCGCGGTAAATTAGTTGGAAATTCTTCAAAATGACTCTAGTTACCGTCAAATGGAGCTTAGATGAATATCACCAAATGATTGGCTCGGGATTGTTAGACGATCGATCTTTAGAACTAATCGACGGGGAAATCATTGAGATGTCACCAGAAGGTGTAGCGCACTCCTTTTATTGTCGAGGTACCGCTAAATATCTCCGCTTGCTCTTGGGAGAACAAGCAGAAATTAGGTGAGCTTCACCCAATTACTCTACCTAATAACTCGGAGCCAGAGCCAGATATTGCGATTGTCAGAACTCCCGATACTCTATATCAAACTCGTCATCCATTCCCCGAAGATATATTTTGGTTAATCGAGATCGCCAATACGACTCTAGTCAAAGATTTGGGAGCGAAGCGAGATCTATATGCGCTCGCAGGCATCCCTGAATATTGGGTAATGAATTTACAAACATTAGAATTGGTCGTGTTTAGAGATCTTATCGACAATGAATATCGCTCTGAAATTTGCTTGAGTAGTGGTACTATTTCACCACTAGCTTTTTCAGAGCTTTCGATCGATATCTCTCGATTATTTCGTTAATATATCGATCGCATTGTTTGCATCCTCTCTTAAATAATGTCAGCAACATTGGCTCGGTTAAATCTACTATTCCCCACTTTCGACTACTAGATCCTCGTAAACTCGATCGATCTCAAAGCTGAAATTCACACTAGTTAATTCAACTAGATCGCCAGAACTATAAGTGATAAATTCCCACATTCCAGCAGTTGGTTGGCGATACACATCAAAGTGGATCCGATCGGTACTAATGAGGACGTATTCTTGGAGAGTAGGTGACTGGCGGTATAAACCAAACTTCTCGCCTCTGTCATAAGCTTCAGTACGCGGGGATAAAACTTCGATAATCAGATAAGGGTGAGTGATAAAATTGCTGGCACTGCGATCGTGAACATCGCCACTGACGCTCAGATCTGGATAACAGAAAGAATTAGATTCTAATGTCTGTACTTTAGTCCGATTTCCGAACACCCGACATACGGTGCCGTGAAATCGCTCTTGGAGCATGTTACTCAAGTTTGTCGCCACAACAATAGCTCGATCTAATGTTTCATCAGCAACGCGGCGGATGCTACCATCGATGAATTCGTAGCGAAACTCTTGCTGTGCTTCCCACTCCAGATATACTGATGGGGTGAAGTGTGAAAAATGTTCGGTGTCAGAAATCATCAGATACAGCACCTATTATTCAATGTCCTATAGAGTCACTATAAGATAAAAATAGTTAGTATTAGAGAAATGAATTACAGGAGATCCGCTCGTGCAAACTCGTAAACTCGGCAATTCTCTTTCAGAGAGGCTTCGCCAACGCGGACTGGTAGTTTCGGCTCTGGGGCTGGGCTGTATGGGCATGTCTGGGGTGTATGGTGCCGCAGATGAAGAGATGGCGATCGATACCATTCATCAAGCGATCGATCTGGGTGTGACGTTCCTAGATACGGCGGATGCTTATGGCAAGGGACATAATGAGACACTAATCGGCAAAGCAATTCGCGATCGCCGCGATAAGGTTGTCATTGCCACCAAATTTGGGCTGAGTGACGTCAGCACAGGTGGATATACCATCCCCGTCAACGGTCGTCCCGAGTACGTGCGCTCGGCTTGTGAGGCAAGTTTGCGGCGATTGGGAGTAGAGACGATCGACTTGTATTATCAACATCGCGTCGATCCGCATACGCCGATCGAAGATACCGTGGGGACGATGGCAGAATTAGTCACAGAAGGCAAAGTCCGATTCTTAGGCTTATCAGAGGCATCCGCCGCCACGATCCGCCGCGCTCATGCGGTACATCCGATTGCCGCTTTGCAAAGCGAGTACTCGCTCTGGAGTCGGGATGTGGAGGCAGAAATCTTGCCTACTTGCCGCGAACTGGAAATCGGGTTTGTACCCTGGAGTCCCCTCGGACGCGGCTTTCTCACTGGGCAGATTAGAACTTTTGACGATTTAGAGCCAAACGACTGGCGACGCACCTCACCGCGATTTCAGGGCGAGAATTTTGGGCGCAATTTAGATTTAGTCGCGCAGGTGCAACAGATGGCACATGACAAAAATTGTACGCCAGCTCAACTAGCGATCGCCTGGTTGCTCCAGCAAGGCGAGGATATCGTGCCGATTCCCGGTACCAAGCGCGTTTCTTACTTGCTCGATAATCTCGGCGCGTTGGAGATCGAGTTAACAGATCGAGAACTCGATCGGATAGATGCCATCTTACCTCAAGGTGCGGCATCCGGCGATCGTTATCCCGCCGCAATGATGCAAATGGTCAATCTCTAACCGCACATTCATGAGCGCAAACGTAAATATTGATTTTTACTACTCCATTGGCAGCCGTTATTCATATCTAGCTGCCACTCAAATTGAAGCGATCGAACAGCAAACTAGTTGTCAGATAGAATGGCATCCTATTAATAGCGTGCGGCTAATTTCTCAGCGCGAATGTAGTCCATTTGCGGGTAAACCCTCTGGACAATATGAATGGACTTATCGCGAACTGGATGCAATCCGATGGGCTAAATTATATGGAGTTCCATTTGTCGAACCGCGCGGACGGGTACATTTCGATTCAGAGTTGTTAGCGCGGGCATGTACGGCAGCGAAGCAGTTTGGCAAGGTGGAGGAGTACAGTCACCTACTATTCGCAGCGATGTTCCAGGGTTCGCAATCTAAAATCGAGCAGCAAGAATGTATCGGTTTTGCCGAGTTATGTGGTATTTCCGCGCTGAAATTTCAGGCGGCATTGATATCGCCAGCAACAACAGAGCGGCTTGATGAAACAATTAACCGCGCTCATCATGCTGGCGTATTTGGCGTGCCGACATTTATTGCTTTGGACGAGCTATTCTGGGGAAACGATCGCCTTGTTTTATTAATTCATTTCCTGAGCGATCTCCACTGAGATCCCTAGATTTATGAAGGCTAAATCAACCGATCGTTCCGATTAGGCGAGGTCGAATAATAGGACTTCCGCATTAGCTGCGGTCGTTAGTTCTAATAATTCTGGTGTACTAATTTGGACGCCATCACCTGCTACCAAGGATTCGCCGTTGAGCGTAAGGTCGCCGCTGGCTACTTGCAGCCAGACATACCGCTGCGGCTCCATCTCAAATGTCAGGCGGTCGCCAGCCCCGAGAAGTGCTGCATACAGGTTCAGATCTTGATGCACTATTACCGAGCCGTCGCGCCCGTCTGGGGACGCCACCAGCCGAAGTTTGCCCTGCTTATCGGCTGGGGAGAATTGACGTTGGTCGTAACGGGGTGTGATATTTTGCCTGTCGGGGAGGATCCAGATTTGCAATAAGTGGACTGGTTCGGTATCTGAATTATTGAATTCACTGTGTTGAATACCAGTCCCCGCACTCATGATTTGGACATCGCCCGGTCGAATTACCGCACCAGTACCGAGACTATCTTTGTGCGCCAACTCTCCGGCAAGTACATAGGTCAAAATTTCCATGTCCCGATGTCCGTGCGTGCCAAATCCCGCTCCAGGCGCAACCCGATCGTCATTAATGACGCGCAACGATCGAAACCCCATCCGCTGCGGGTCGTAAAAATTGCTAAATGAAAATGTATGGTAACTGTCTAGCCAGCTAATTTTGGTATGACCGCGCAGGTCGCCAGGGTGAATTGTATTTACAGCAGTTGTACTCATTTAACTATCCTCATCTCTAATTAAAGAACGACACATCGAGAGAATCATTACCTCTTACCTCTTACCTCTTACCTCTTACCTCTTACCGCCACCGCTCTCTAATCAAACGCACGCCCTAAGAAACCTCAGCGCGTGCGTTTAACTTACTATTATCGATTTGCTGGAAAAAATCCTAGCCGAGGCACTAATAGTTGTAACGTGCGTTACGGACTATTTTAAGGAGCTAGCTGCCTGAGTTAGTAATTCGCCTAATTGTTTTACTTTAGCCGCAGCACCAGGATCGGCGCTGGCAGCAGCGTCAGTAGTAGTTTTACCGATACCTGCAAGCACTTCTGCTAAGGACTTACCGCTGCTAGTCTTACCAGAGGACAGTGCTGCTTTAAGTTCGCCCAAGTCTTTTGCCAGGGGATCGCCAAGCTGTTGCTGCCAACCCTCGATTACAGCGACCGCTTGGTCGGCAGGAATAGCTGTCAGACCCTGTTGCAGAGCCGCAATTGTAGAATCAATATCAACCTGTGCCATAAAATCTTCCTGTGTTTTATTTACTTTGATTTACTCTGAGTAATTTTTTGACTGGTTGCTA
The DNA here is from genome assembly GCF_031382685.1 of Chamaesiphon sp. OTE_8_metabat_110. Classification (NCBI taxonomy): domain Bacteria; kingdom Bacillati; phylum Cyanobacteriota; class Cyanophyceae; order Gomontiellales; family Chamaesiphonaceae; genus Chamaesiphon; species Chamaesiphon sp. OTE_8_metabat_110. Next base: position 6,903 of record NZ_JANMZA010000533.1, read on the forward strand.
ATCAGTAACTCACACCATTCACATTATTACAAATGTCCGACAAGAAGTCATCTATCTTTAGACCTATATCAATAGGTATAGCAAGTTACCATTCGATCGCCAGAATAGCGGCTAAGCGTGTCAGATCGATCGAGAAAACAAGTTAAAGCTGTTGCTTTGTAAGGTTTGCAGTGGTGGGCAGTGCTACACAGTGCAACTCCGGCAATCTCCGTCTAAATATGGATGGAATGCGTTGGCGATCGAGTCTAATATGAACTAGACTCATCTTGTTATCTAGACCCACTATGAATCCCGAAGCACCTCAAGCCGATTCCGCAAGGCGGAGGCTACGCCAACGATTTATTGCGACTACTACCAAGGAACGGCTACGGGTCATCCTGGCGATCTGCATCATCGTGGTGGGGACGATGCACTTTGTCGTGCCCGCTCCTTTCGTCAAGATCGTACCGGATTATTTTCCCGCTCATCTGGCGTTGGTTTATATCAGTGGCTTTTTTGAGATTTTAGGTGGAATTGGGATTTTGGTACCGCCTGTGAGTCAAGCTGCGGCGTGGGGATTGCTGGTATTATTTATCGCCGTGTTTCCCGCGAATATTAATATGGCTGTCAATGCGATCGATCTGCCGAATATTCCCGATTCTGATGTCTTGCGGTGGGGGAGATTGCCCTTGCAAGCGGTGTTGATTGCGTGGGCGTGGTGGTATACCAAAACGGATAGTTTGGATGGGCAAGTCTCATTAATACCCGATCGATTGGTGAAATCGCTGACTCAAGATTCAAAATAAAATGATGGCGATTCTAATAAATATTAAATAATATTAATAACTAATGTTTGTTTGACATTACCCGTGCCAGAAAACTGCTGCGAGACATTAGTATTTTTACCATTAAAATTAACGGAAATCGTATCTTCATTTTGGGATGAGTTTCCCGATATCTCGATTTCATTGCGTCCGGCTTTCATCAGTGGGGCTAAATTCAGCTCTAGAGAATTATTCGCGATCGATTTGACCACTTTACCATTGACTCTGACTTCGACGCGTTGCAGGCGAATCGGGGCATTGTTTGCCAAGCCCTGAACCCGCAACAGATGGGGCTGAGTCAGATCGGCACGCTCGATACTAACAGTGGTAGATTGCACTCGTCCGCCATCGGCATCGGTACTGACAATCACCGTACTTTGACTGATGGTAACGTCACTACTATTAGTCTCAGTGGCAAATGTCACCACTGAATTGCTCATCATTAACACTGCACTAGCTACGACTGAAACACTCGTTTTCATCAACTTTACCTCTATGTCACTAGTGTGAATATGCAATGTTTTAAGTGAGTCGGCGATCGTCCAGAAACCCGTTCCGCATCGCTATTTCTAAGTGTAACTGTAATTGACGCTGGTAGTATGAGGACTGTTCCACCTGCTGCCGCGATCTTCTACTACCAGTATTTTAGGCGATCGCACTAGCCGCAGCTTCATCCAAGTATAAGGTCGCCGTGGGATATTTGCGTAAGATCGAAGCCGGACAGGTGGGGGAAATTTCACCAGTCAGCATGGTTTTGACAATCGCGGCTTTCCTGGCTCCCATTGCCACACAGCAAATCCGCCGCGCCTTGCAAATCGTCGGTAAAGTCAGTGTGAGTGCGTATTGTGGCACTGCTTCGATCCGAGCGAAGAATCCCGTATTTACCTGCTGTTGGCGCGACTTATCGGCTAATTTTACCAACTTAACGGGATAGCGATCGGTAAAGTCAGCGACTTCAGGATCGTTAAAGGCAATATGTCCGGTTTCGCCGATCCCTAACAAGCATAAATCGATCGGTTGGGCGGCGAGTAACTGTCCATAACGATCGCATTCGGCGATCGGTTCTAAGGTATCGCCAGCAAGATAATTAAACTGGTGGGGAGTGACTTTTTGCGTCACCATTTCCCGCATAAATAACTGAAAACTCGCGGGATGCTCGCCCCCAATGCCCAGATATTCATCTAAATGAAATAGTGTTATCCGTCCCCAGTCGATCTCGCCAAATGTCGTCAAATCTTTGAGTAACTTCACCTGAGAGGCACCACTCGCCAAAATCGCGGCGGCGCTACCCTGACGCTCGATCGCCTCATTCAGATAAGATTGGGTTTGTGTGACTAGACTCTGGACGATATCTGCCTCCTGACGATACACCTCAACTCGCAAAGCATCGACTTGGAAGGTACGCAACGGCATGGTAGATAGCAGGTAATTAATAGTCGATGGTCGAGCGATCGTCCGATATCGAATTATTTTACCGCAGATTCGATCGCTGCCACCTCTAAATTTTCTGGATGGCTGCGATGGCGAGGCTACCTCATCTGTACTCTGGTTAGAAGCGAAGTCCAACTGACTTGTGTGTACTCTTTATTGTCAGCTAATTTAACAAATAACAGGGGTTTGAATCCCCATCTTAAAAACCCAATTATCAATTCTCAATTATCAATTCTCAATTCTCAATTAATTTAGCGATCGACTACCGATGCACCACCGATGTTCTGCATCGAGCCGATCTGACTGACGATCGTAGTAGTACTAATCAAGCCCAAGCCAATCAGGACAGCTACAGCCATAATTCTACTAGTCGTTAATTGTCGATTGGTCGATTCGTTGTCGGTAAATCGCGCCGCCCAGATGTGACGATCGTCCTCACAGTCGAGCGGGATCGTCTCCAGATCTGCCAGCACCGCTGTCGTACAATCATAACGATCGCTATAATCAACCCGCGTCATCTGCTCCAAAATCGCTGCCAATCGATCGCTAATCGTCGTCAGATCCCGCCATACCACCTCTTTAGCTGCATTCCGAGGTAAGTGCAGCGGATACTGTCCCGTCAGAAATTGAATGGCAGTCATGCCTAACGCGTAGATATCACTATTAAAAGTCGCTAGGCCATTAGCTTGTTCGGGAGCGTGATAGCCGGGAGTCCCTACAACTGTATTGTCAATTGGTGCTTCATTCTCCAAATCTTGCACCGCCCCAAAATCGATCAGACATAGCTGTCCGCTGTCCCACCGCCGAATAATATTCGCAGGTTTGATATCGCGATGAATGGCTTGCTTCTGATGCACGTAACCCAGTACCTTGAGCATCTCCCGCAGAAATCTAATTACCTTACCCTCGCTCCACTGATGCCCGATCGTAAATTCTTTACTCAGATCGTCGCCAGCCACAAAATCCTGTACCAGGAAAAAATCGCCCTGATGCTCGAAGCACTCCACTTGCTGAGGGATCTGACTATGCTTGAAACGTGCCAAAATTGCCGCTTCCAGCTTAAATAACTGCAACATCCGAGGATGCTCCACCTTCGGTCGCAGTTGCTTGACTACACACTGCGGTTCGCCCGGTGCAGTCAGATTTTTAGCCAGGTAAGTATGGGCAAAGCCACCTTTACCGAGCCGTTTGATAATTTGGTAACGACCATCCACGACGATATTCATGGGCTGGAGTGAGCACAAATTGCTATTAAACTTCTAGTTATTTATAATCGGTGATGTTGCCGAGCAAAACTGTATGCTATGAGACAATTATTATTCACATTAGATTAATAACGCTAATTTCAGCAAATTGTCCGATTAGTGAACTAAAGCTCCAGAGCCTCTGACAGTCAAGCTTTGACCCTCAGCCCGATCCCCCAAATAGATCGAGATACAATTAAATAATGCGACCGATAAGCACTAATTATGACTCAAGTTATTGCCGCTTTTTACAAATTTGTGACCTTAGATGACTACCCAGAGCGTCGTCAACCCCTGCTAAATTTGTGTCAGCAGCACCAGATTAAAGGCACGATTTTACTGGCGGCTGAGGGGATTAATGGCACGATTGCGGGCACTCGATCGAGTATCGATGCCATCCTCACATATCTCAAAGCCGATCCCCAGTTTGCCGATTTAGAATATAAAGAATCGATCGCCACCAAATCGCCATTCGACAGGCTCAGAGTCCGCCTCAAACAAGAAATCGTCACCTTCGGCGTGCCGACTGTCGATCCCACCAATCTCGTCGGTACCTACGTCAAACCCCAAGACTGGAACGCACTGATCGCCAATCCCGATGTCGTGGTTATCGATACCCGCAATCAATACGAAGTCGAAATCGGTACCTTCGCAGGCGCGATCGATCCGCATACCGACTCCTTCACCGAATTTCCCGCCTACGTCGCCACCCACCTCGATCCCCACCAACACAAACAAATCGCGATGTTTTGTACGGGCGGTATCCGCTGCGAGAAAGCTACCTCCTACCTGCTCTCCCAAGGCTTTGAACATGTCTATCACCTCCAAGGTGGCATCCTCAAGTATCTCGAAGAAATCCCCGCCACCGAGAGCCAATGGGAAGGCGAATGCTTCGTATTCGACGATCGTGTCGCCGTCACCCACGGACTAGCACCGGGGACCCACAAAATCTGCTGGGGTTGTGGCGATCCGCTCTCGCAATCGGATCTCGCATCACCCCACTACGAACCCGGCATCTGTTGCGCCCGCTGTTACTCGACAATCACCTCCGCGCAACGTGCCAGCCGCACCGAAAGATGGCGACAACTTCAACTAGAGACGAGTCATGTTTCCGCTCATCTCGATCGCGTCAACAATACCCAAATATAAGCGATCGAATACAGCAATCTTATTTGATTTAGAAAAATCTGGTAGGGTGTGTTACCGCGTAAGCGTAACGCACCAATAATAGTCTAATTTTGAAATTTCTGATGATTACTCCCCTCCTCTGCTAAGGCAGACGCTGCTCTTTGCGAACGCGAACGCGAACGGAGGGGTTGGGGGTGGGTTCCATCATCTAGGATTGCTAAGATAACAATATAGTCAGCATAGGTTAGAAGTACATGCAAGCAGAATACCGCCAGCGTCGGGAACAGTTAATGGCAAAAATTGGCAATGGCACCGCGATATTTGGGAGTGCGCCGATGGCAACCATGCACAACGATGTCGAATACGTCTATCGCCAAGAGAGTGACTTCTACTACCTGACTGGCTTCAACGAACCCCATGCCGTCGCCGTCATCGCCCCCCACCACGACGAACACAAATTTATCCTCTTCGTCCAACCCAAAGAACGCGAAAAAGAGATCTGGACGGGATACCGCGTGGGTGTGGATGCTGCTAAAGAAAAGTATGGTGCAGATGAAGCATATCTCATCAGCGAACTCGATGAAAAACTCCCCCAATATCTAGAGAAAGGCGACAAAATTTACTACCATATGGGGCGTGACGAACAGCTCAATGGCAAAGTTATTACCCATTGGCAAAGATTGCTCCGATCCTATGGTAAACGCGGTACGGGGCCAGTCGCGATCGAAGATCCCTTCCTCACCCTCCACCCCCTGAGACAGGTTAAAAGTCCTGCCGAACTGGATTTGATGCGCGAAGCTGCCCGGATTGCGGCTTTGGCTCACGCACGCGCCCGTGAAATTGCCAAACCAGGCGTAAATGAATCAGAAATCGAAGCCGAAATCGAATACATCTTCCGCAAAAATGGTGCGATGGGTGTCGCTTATCCGTCGATCGTGGCATCCGGCTCTAATGCTTGCGTTTTACACTATATCGAGAACAACAGCACCCTCAAAGATGGCGACTTGCTGCTCATCGATGCGGGTTGCGCCGTCGGGTACTACAACTCTGACGTTACCCGCACCTTCCCCGTCAACGGCAAATTCACTACCGAACAAAAAATCATCTACGAACTCGTCCTCGATGCCCAAATGGCGAGTATCGAACAAGTCAAACCGGGCACTACTTGGAAAGACTTCCACCATACCTCCGTCCAAATCATCACCGAAGGCTTAGTCCAGCTCGAACTCCTCACTGGCGATGTCGATACCCTCATCGAAGAAGGCAAATATAAGAACTTCTACATGCACGGTACCGGACACTGGCTCGGTTTGGACGTTCACGACGCGGGTATCTACATGCACGGTGCCGAAACCTGGTACCAATTCCAACCCGGCAACATTATCACCGTCGAACCGGGCATCTATATCTCCCCCGACATCGAACCCGCCGAAGGACAACCCAAAATCGATGACTGCTGGAAAGGCATCGGCGTCCGCATCGAAGATGATGTCCTCATCACCGCCAACGGCAATGAAGTCCTCACCGCCGCCATCCCCAAATTCGTCGAAGACTTAGAATCTTAACCGTAACCGCGATCGATTGTAATTTTCTCAATCGATCGATTCGCGCGCTTTCC
>NZ_JANMZA010000605.1:0-2475 GCF_031382685.1 Chamaesiphon sp. OTE_8_metabat_110
TGCTCATTTGGGAGGGATTAGTGATATCGCCCAGCACAACTTCAACCTGATTTCCGAAGTTAACGTCCTTCATCACAGAGCGACTGACAGCCCGCACTTGTTTGTCTTGCCTAACTAGCTCTCGAACTACGGCACTGCCTAGTCCGCCACTTGCACCTAAAACAACATGTAGATCGGAACTATTCATCATTAAACCTGGATAAATAAATAAAATGAGTGATTAATAATTAGCAAGAGTTTAAACTAAGGGTAGTTTTGCTCTAGTTGTGGGAACTGCGGCTAAGAGATCTTCAAGCAGAGAGATATAGCTTGCCCCCAAATGCTGAATCGTTGATTGCAGATGAAAGTTATCGGAATATTCAATAGTCACGGTTAAGTTGCCCCCAACGATTGCGAAGAAAAATTCCAACAAAGTGGTACGTTTTCGATCTGGTGGCGATAAACGTCGATCTGATTCTTCAGGCATAAATTCAAAAATATCCGACTGTGGGAGTGTCCGATTTCCCAAATAGTTAGCCCTTACAGGTGTCAAATTATTGTCGGGGTATAAATAATCGGGAAGTCGATCGCCAATCCAATCAAAGGTGATGCCATTCATTGGTAAACCCGCAAACTTTTCCTGAATTTGTCGGATGAGTTGACCCCAGTTAAGTTGTGCATCTACTGAAATGCCAACGGGGAAATTGACAGCAAAATTACCCATCGCCTCAAAAAACTGATTTCCATCTCCCAAATCTCGTCCATGAGAACGGTGACTAATCGTCACATCCTCACGCTGACTCCATTGCCCCATCAATCGGTACAACGGAGCGAGTAGCAGAGAATATACATTACACTGGTAGTGAGATTTGGCTTGAGTCAATAGGGTGGTACTGTTAGCTTCAGATAATACCCACCGCTCCTCTCGGGCAGATATTTCTAGATTAACGCCGTGGTGAAGATCGCAAGAAACTTGAAAGACGGATTGCTCTGAGGGAAATTGAAACAGCCAATAATAGGGGTGGCTTGCCAACTTGCCTTGCTGTTCGGCTGCCATGAGCAATCGAGTGAAGTCTAGATAAGACGCTTGCGGCGCGAGCAGTTGGGGCGATGCTGGTTGAGGGTCAAGCAACCGATGATAGGTTAACCACAATTGTTGAAAGATCAGTTGACTACTCAACATATCTCCATTTAAATGATGTCCGAGCATCACAATCTCGTAACAGCGATCGTTAATTTTGACAATAATCACTTGAAATAGTGGCTCTCGTTCGATCTTCAATTCTCTATTGAGTTCTTGGATTAATCCCTGAATTTGGCAATCTCGCTGTTGTTCGCCGTGCTGCGTCCCATCATAAAATGCAATATTAGCAGGCGTATTAGTTGGCAAGACTTTCTGCCACCATTTCCCCTCTTTCTGCACAAAAACAGTCCGTAAACTGGGGTGGATTTCGACTAAGTGCTGCAAACTTTGACGAAACACTTCAGCATCAAGCGGTTGATGATACCGAAACCGAGAATAACCCGCCCATTGATAAGGAGGCTCGAAGTAAGCGAAGATCCAACGCTGTCCTGGGCCAACCGGAAGATAATCATCTGGTAATTGTGTGGGCAGAGACTGCTCTGCTTGGAACAGGGCGATTAAAGCTTTGCGATCTAGTTTGCCATGATGATTTTTGGGTAGACTGGGCAACCATTCCAATCGATGGGGAATCATATAATGGGGCAAATGTTTGGCTAGATGCGTCTTGATAATCTGGGCAGTAACGGGTTCTCCGGCTAAACCTGCAACTAAGCGTTTTTGACCCAATTCATAATCAATGGCGACTACTGCCGCTTCTTTGATGCTGGGATGACTAATGAGGATGTTTTCAATTTCGCCTAGTTCAACTCGAAAACCGCGAATTTTGACTTGGCTATCGATGCGTCCGTGATATTCAAAGCTGCCATCAGGGAGTTGTTTAGCTAAATCCCCCGTGCGGTAAAGTCGTTCACCAGGAATGTGGGTGAAGGGATTAGCTGGAAAAGCTGCTGCGGTTTTTTCGGGATCTTTTAAATAGCCTTGTGCTAATTGGATGCCCCCAAGATATAATTCTCCTAATTCTCCTTGCGGTAGCGGTTGGAGCTGTTCGTCAAGGATCTCCAAATAAACATTATCGATAGCTTGGCCGATGGGAATACTGTTTTCTCCTTGGGAACCAGGACGTGCTTGGATGAGATGACAGGTGACATCGATCGAGGCTTCTGTCGGTCCATAGAGATTGGCCAATCCGACCCGATCCCCATACTTGTCTAGCCATTGTTGGATAAAGGGCATTGGCAAGGCTTCGCCGCTAAAGATCAACCAGCGTAAATGGGGGAATTCGGTGGATTTATCTTCTAAAGCCTCTAAAAACTCACCAAATAAAGAAGGGACGAAGTGCAAAATATTAATTTTGGTTTCCTGCATCCAGGTAGCCAAAGACCAGGGATCTCGAACAATCTCCCGCGATACAG
>NZ_JANMZA010000622.1:0-7170 GCF_031382685.1 Chamaesiphon sp. OTE_8_metabat_110
TGAGCGAATACTTATTATTCGATGCGTAGCCAGACATCAGCAAACCAATCGGCACGATTCTCGAAAACGCAATCCACAAAAAGACGCCCGTAATTACATTGGTTATTAACAAATTTTGACCGAAGGGAACGATCAAGTAGGAGATAAATACCGGGAGGACGACAATAATCGGCCCAGCGGTAAATAAAATCGGATCGGCATTAGCGGGGGTGATATCTTCTTTAAATACCAGTTTCAATCCATCGGCGACTGGTTGTAAGACGCCCAAGGGGCCAGCAAATTCTGGGCCGATCCGCTGTTGGACGGCGGCGGAGATTTTGCGCTCCAACCAGACATTGACGAGTACGCCGACGGTGGCACCGATAATCATCAGTAACATCGGAAATGGCATCCAGAGAACTTTAGCTAGTTCGGCGGAGATCCCCAAGTCACTAAGGGATTGGATAAAAGTTCCTTGAAGGTCAATACCTGAGTTCATATAGCAGCTCTTAGTTAAGTGAGGTATGTGCGCGAGTCTCTGAATGAGGTTGTCAGTTAGGAGCTAGCTTAAGATTCCTACTTCACACCTCATCTTCATCAGAAAAGCTGTATGTGTCTCTTGACTATTTATGACAGGCTCGTCCATCCCGCGCGATCGGGTGAGGTGGTAGCATCGGCAACATACTCTAAGTATGATTTTCATCACTATTAGTATATCGCGGTACGGCAGTTCCTAGCTGTCCGGCAGTGGTTTTAGCTAGCTTTCGATTCGCTAGCCTCTCGATCGATACAGACTACAGACAATCCGACCATCTTTGCGCGATCGAAATGAGGACATATTCCCATCGGGGTCGGTAATTAAGCGATCGCGACAATCATAAGATGCCGCTGGCATGTCGATCCCATCGATCCTCACCATTGCCTGATATTGCCAGTAATTTTTCGCACTGCGCTTGATATCAATAATACAGATCTGCTGTCCGTCCACCTGACGACAAAATTCTGCTCTGGCTGGAGTCACACTCCCCAACCAAACGAACAATCCGATCGCAATTAATCTAATGATATTTATCAGCACCTAATTCTCAACATCACCGCTTTCCTCCAGAATCGATATTAACAAATATTGGGAGATTAATCTCCTAATCTCGCTAATGAGGATGTTAGGTCACTATTGTCACGATTTCGGCATCATGACGATCGACTAGATGAAACTGCCGGAATAAACAAATTGGCGTAGATCGAGATCGAGTTTATCGTAACTTGCACTATTCGATCGATTCAGCCCGAAAGAGTGTATGTGTGATAGTTGAGATCGCACTCGATCCCTAGCAAACATCCATCCCCAACCATCCGCTTGTGAAAACTAAAATTCTGACCACACTATTGCTTGCCACCCTAACCTGCGGTGGCATCAGTACTGCTTATCTTACCCCCGCTATTGCGAAACCACCAGTAGCCAGTACTGCCAATCGCGTCTATGCCAAAGCGAATCCTGCCGTGGTGACGATTCGCGGTATTCGTGGACATGGGAGTGGCTTTATCATCAGCGATGACGGTTATGTTGTTACCAACGCGCATGTAGTCAAAGGGCAACCCGCAGTGGTGACATTGATGATGGCGGACGGGAAAACAGAACTTCCTGCTGATGTAGTGGGATTCGGCAGAAATGGGCTGGATCTAGCACTGCTCAAAATCAATCGTCGGGGTCGAAAATTTCCAACACTTGCCCCAGCCGCGACCTCAGCGAAAGTCGGGGACAATGCCTATGCGATCGGTACGCCATTTAGAGAGGCTTTCCAAAGTACATTTACCACTGGGATCGTCAGTGCCGTCCGTGACGGTGGTAATTTCATCCAACACAATGCCGCTATTAATCCAGGAAATTCTGGCGGGCCATTGTTAAATGACAGAGGCGAAGTAATTGGTGTAAATACAGGTGGATTTGGTCGAGATACGGGTAATGTCGGACTCAACTATGCAATCGGTGTCGATCTAGTCCGTCAATTTGTCAACGAGGCACGTCAGGGGAAAAGTTCGCCTGTAGCGACGATCGAGAATGAATAACTTTTCGGTGCTGCTGCATATTTCACTGGTTAACCGCCCGATTTAGATGACTAAGGGTAGCAAACTCATTAATTTCCTAGCTCAAGCTGACATTCAACTAACTTAAATCAATTCTTATGCAATTACATCACCAAACCCGTTCCGCATTCACATCGCATATTGCCACCACAATCTGGTTATCTACCCTTGCTATTTTTACCGGATCGGTGGTGACGACAATCCCCACAGCAGCTATCGCCCAAAATACGCCGACAGTTCAATTTTATTGCGGTAAAGCCGCAGATCCGAGCAGCAAAAGCAACCTTCCGGCTACTGTGGCGAAGGTGAGCGGCGCATCAGAAGAACTCGTATTAATTATCTGGAAAAGTGAGGCTTTTAAAACTACACCCCAACAGCGGTGCGAAACAGTCTCGCCCAAATTTCAAGCATCACTGCAACAGGGTCGCCATTATCTGACTGCGGGTATCGATAAAACAAGTGGTATGGGAATGATTTGTGCGATGGCTAACGCCGAACAGCCTTGCGATCGCACCAATATGTTATTCACGCTCAAATCTTATCAAGATGCTGGTACGACGCTCGAAGAACTCTCTAGCGTCTTCGCTGGAACGGCAAGTACGCCCCAGTATCAAAGCAGTGGCAACCGAGTTGTCGATCTTCGCAATTTTGCTCTATTACGCAAAAAGTAGTTGACAAATGGCGATCGATTGTCGATTGTCGAGCTGTGGGTTGGTAAGCTGTCGCCATCAACCCACAGCTCCAAATTTTAGATTGCTGTTGCATAAATCGGGAAGACTATACTTTTTAATAAACATGAAAAATAGCTTAATTACGATCGCGCTCGTCAGTGGATTAACTATTAGTTCGATTGTGGTATCGATCGCCGCCATCGCCCAATCGCCCACAAAAGTAAGGTTTTATTGCGGTCAAACTTTCGATCCCAATAGTAATGCGATCGTCCCCACCACCTTAGTTGCCAGCTCATCCAGGCGCGAACCTGTCGCGTTGATTCAATGGAAATCGAAACTGAGTGGTAAATATACCCCTCAAGTTCGCTGCAATATGGTTTCCGCTAATTTTCAACAGGCATGGTCGGCCAAAAGATTGAATTATATTACGGCTGGAATCGATAAACAATCGGGATTGGGAATTATTTGTGGGATGAAAGATAGAGCGACTAGCTGCACTCGATCGAGCATGTTATTTACCTTGGCAAATGGTGCCGAGGCTAGTGAAACGATCGAACGGATGAAAGATATTCAAACTGGAACTGGTAGCAATCCTGTTCCCCAAAGTTCTGGGGATGGCATTGTAGATATTAGCAGTATTATTAATTAATCATGAATAGATTATTTAGGTCGATCGCGATCGCTTTATCTCTACCTATACTCATTGTCTCGCCCCCATCTTTAGCCAGGGAGAAAACAGATAACGTCCAATTTTTTTGCGGTCGTATCAATCAATCTGGCACGATCGTTCCCACCACCCAAGCGGTAAGTAGTGGCACGACTGAGCCTGTGTCGTTGATTCTGTGGAAATACACACCGCCGAAAGGGATGACTAATCAACAACGTTGTGAAATGGTATCCAAACGATTTCAATTGGCATGGGATCGCGGCAGTTTTGATAAGTTGATTGCGGGCATAGATAAAGCTAGCGGACTAGGACTAATTTGTGCGGTACGTTATACCGAACGAACGTGCGATCGATCCAATCTATTATTGACGCTCAATAATGGCAGCGATGCTGAAGATATGCTCGATCGAATACGCGGTACACTGTCCAACCCAGATAAAGGAACGCCGATTTCTCAATCTAGTGGTGAAAATGAGATCGATATGCAGTTGTTACGCGATCGATTAAAGAACAAGTAGACATCGACGAGGGTGGTGTAAAGGACTACTAAACCCACTAAAAAATTGCTAAAACATGAAACATATTATTCCAACTATTCTCGCTAGCCTATTTTTATTGCCAGCAATCTCGTTGGCGAAGCCTCTCCGCTGGAGAATAGTCCAAGCAACAACATTATCAAACCTTACATCGCACAGCAACTCTACCACTCAAATCACCCAAAATAGCAATTCAGAACTCGATCGACTCGACGAAGCCCGAAAGCAAGCCAGCACCAAAGTAAATCGGATTGCTAAAGACATCACCGTCCGCATCACATCAGGTACTAATGGCGGCTCAGGTGTCCTGATTGCTAAAAAGGCCAATACCTACCTCGTCCTCACCAATGCCCACGTCACGCGGCGCACAAGCCAATTTGAAATTCAAGCACCCGATGGACAGAAGTATACAGCTAAACCGATCGATGGTGGATTCGATCGTAAGTACGATTTAGCCTTACTAGAATTTACCAGCTCTAAAAAATACCAATTAGCGAACCTCGCCAATCCAGGTATCCTCAAACCAAACGATCGCAATATTTACAGCGCGGGATATCCGTTTGACTCCAAAGCTCTCAGAATTTCCCCAGGTGCAATTACCCAACTTTCCGATATTCCCTTCGATAACGGCACCCAAATCGGGTACGAGATTGCCAAAGGCGAAAAAGGCGTGCGTCAAGGGATGAGCGGGGGGCCAATTTTTGATGGAACGGGGACATTATTGGGCATCAATACCATTGGTGCGGCACCGATTTTATCCAACTATACTTACAACGATGGGAGTAAACCGCTAGCTAAACTTGCGGCAAAATATCGCGAGGCTAATTGGGGCGTACCCATCTATAACTTTCTCACTACTGTCAAGCCCGATATCCTCTACGGTTACGATAATTTGCCCAAGGTGACACAACAAGCCACCCCGACGGGATTCATCGCCGAGCGCAATCAACAAGCGCGGAAAATGACAGTCCGCATCGAGAATAACGAGAGTGGTTCGGGCGTAATTGTCGCTCGTGAAGGTAATAATTACTATGTCCTCACCGCCAAACACGTAGTCGAAAACAAGGGAACTGCCCAAATCGTCACCTACGAACAAGATCGGCATCCCGTCACCAGCACCGTAGTTGCGAAAGGGACAGATCTCGCAGTGCTGAAATTTACCAGCACCAATGATTATCCAACTGGTAAATTGAATCGATCTAGCCCTAATGACAATGACATCGTATTTGTCGGCGGCTTTCCAGCGCGGGCTAAAATTAATAGCCCCCTGTGGCAATGGCAACTCAATCCTGGCTTTGTATATAGCCGCGAACAGGGTAAATTTGAGACTCAAACTCAAGCTACATTTGCCGATCGATACGATCTACTTTACAGCAGTATTAGTTATGGCGGCATGAGTGGGGGGCCAGTCTTAGATCGGGCGGGAAATATCATCGGGATTCATGGTAGGGGCGAAGGAGAAGATTTCAATAGTGCGGGGATCTCGATTCAAACCTTTACCGGATTATTGACACAGTTAGGTGTCGCGCCGAAATTATTGACAGTTATCGATACTCCACCAGCACCATTGACTGCCGCACAAAACAGTAATATTCGGCAAGCGATGGAAAATATCACCCCACCGCAAGGTAGCGATGAGCGGGGAGAGCGTTCATTAGCCTATGGCAGGCAATTATATCGAATGCGGAAATATCGGAAAGCAGTAGAGGCTTTTAGAACTGCGGCTGCTAGAGGGCAAGTAGTGTCGGGTAATTATGGCTTGGCTTTAGCACTAGGATTGACTGGCGACCTTCGCTCGGCAACAGATGCGATCTCGCAAGCGATTGCTGCTGTGAGTAAGGAGCCAGCATCGGTGATTAAGGGTAGTTATTACCTGTGGAGACACCAGAGTGTTCTTTGGAGATTATCGGGAAATTATCCTCAAGCTCTAGCAGCGATAGACAAGGCTATCGCGCTGGAACCGAGCGATCTGACGTTACGAAATGAAAGAGCGCGAATACTAATTGTATCGGACAATAAATCGGCAGCGATCGAGGAATATAATCTCATCATCAATGGGCAACCAGAGGCATATACTTACTACAATCGCGGGGTTGTTAAATACCAATTAGGGCAGAGAATAGCAGCACTCCAAGATTTCGATCGAGCCATTACGCTCGATCCTCAATCTGCATCTGCTTACTACAATCGTGGAATTGTTAAATACCAATTAGGGCAGAAAATAGCAGCACTCCAAGATTACGATCGAGCCATTTCCATAAATCCTCAACATGCTAAAGCTTACGGTAATCGCGGAATCGTCAAATCCGAATTAGGGCAGAAAATAGCAGCACTCCAGGATTTCGATCGAGCCATTTCCATTAATCCTCAATTGGCTCAGGCTTATGGTAATCGCGGACTCGTCAAATCCGAATTAGGGCAGAAAATAGCAGCACTCCAAGATCTCGATCGAGCCATTGCCCTCAATCCTCAATTGGCTGATGCTTACAATAATCGCGGGGCTGTTAAATACCAATTAGAGCAGAAAATAGCAGCCCTCCAAGATTTCGATCGAGCCACTACACTAAATTCTCAATATGCTGAAGCTTACTATAATCGCGGTCTTATTAAAGCTGAGTTAGGACAGGAAGAATCAGCTATTGGGGATATCAGGAGAGCGGCTGAGTTGTTTAGGCAGCAAGGACGGATGGATTTATATCAAAAAGCAATGAGTTTAATTAGGTAGGTGGGTGCAAATATTTATTAAATAGATAATGCCTGAAACTTAGATGGTGGGCAGTGCCCACCCTACACAGTATTTTATATTTAATTATGCCTACCTACTTAAATAATATATGCTGAGTTGTTGCGGCAGCATGTGCGGATGGCTCTGTCTCAAAGGGCGATGGATTCAATCAAACAGTTGCATTCCACTAAAGAATGCCCAGAAACTAGACTTTTCAGAATTACGCTAGACCCCAGACTTCTCCAATAATTCGGGAAGCTGAAACTACTAAAAAATTGCTAAAATATGAAAAATATTACGCCAATTATTCTATCGAGCCTGTTTTTATTCCCAGGGATCTCGCTCCTACAAGCAACAGCATCATCGAATCACCCCACGACAAACCCCAAATCGTCCACCCAAATCTCGCAAAATATCGATCCAGAACTCCAGCAACTCGACGAAGCCCAAAAGCAAGCCAGCACAAAAGTAGATCGGGTTGCCAAAGACATCACCGTCCGCATCACC
>NZ_JANMZA010000629.1:0-3198 GCF_031382685.1 Chamaesiphon sp. OTE_8_metabat_110
TATTTTTGACCTGAGATTCATAGGTGGCGGGTAGGGTCATTTTTGCCACGCGGTTGAGATAAGTATGATAGGACTCGTCCACTCGCGATCGCCTCCTTGCCTGTGATATTTGTTAACATTTTGGTAATGTCACTTACCTAAAAATACACATACACTGTTTCCCATCCTCACAATCGCCGATCTTGGCAATTATTGACATTGAAGTCGAGTAGAAAGCAGGTAAAATGTGCGGTTCATTATTAAGCTTAGCACTCGATCCTCTGATTATTATGACTCCAAAGGATAAGTTCGCAAGCTGAGTCTCGATTTTAGTCTTAACTCACGCGTGGCAATCGGTGCTTGAAGCCACATAATATCTCCCAGGAGATCGTCCCAAGCTCATTTGCCCAGTCATCGGCGGTAATCTCAATCGTGCCGTCTCGTCCTAGAATGGTGACGATCTCGCCGACTTGGAGATCGGGAATCTGACTGACATCGAGGACGATCCGATCCATCGTAATCGAGCCGATTTGCGGTACCAAGCAACCCCTAATCGCTACCTGCATCCGATTTGACAAGCGACGGGGTACCCCGTCAGCATAACCAATTTCGACTACGGCGATCTGCATATCCCGATCGGCAATAAACCGATGCCCATAGCTGACTCCCGTCCCTGCCGCGATTTCCTTAATTTGGGAGATCCTGGCTTTGACGCTCAGGACGGGCTGAAGTGAGATTTTTGGCTGTAAATGCGGGGCTGGGTAGAGTCCGTACAAACTCAGTCCCGGTCGGACTAAATTATAGTGCGATCGATCGCTAACTAGAATCCCGGCAGAATTTGCTAGATGTAGCAGCGGGATAGTGTATCCAGCCGCCCCAATCGCCGCAATCGCCCGATCGAACCTGGCAATTTGTAGTTCCATCACCGTCGGATCGAGGTCATCAGCGGTAGCTAAATGCGAGTACAAGCTACCAATCCGTAAATATGGCAAACTTGCCACTTCACGATAAAAAGCGACTGCCTGCTGCCAATCTGCCCCCAATCTCGACATTCCCGTATCGAGCTTGAGATGGACGGTTAGAGGTAAACCGGGCGCTAGCTTCGCAATCGCTTTCGAGAGTAAAATTGCTTGCTCGATCGTGCAAATTGTCGGCTGTAATCCCCACTTGGCGATCGCTTGTGCCTGGACGTTGGTATTTACCGCACCTAAAATCAAAATTGGGGCAACTATGCCCGCAGATCTCAGTTCGATCCCTTCAGTTACCGTCGCCACAGCCAACCATTCCACATTCTCGGCGATAATTGTGCGGGCGATTTCGATCGCGCCATGCCCATAGCCATCGGCTTTGACTACCGCCATTATCTGAGTATCTGGTGCTAATAAGCTGCGAATTTGGCGGACGTTATGCGCCAGTGCGGCTAAGTCAATTTCGACCCAAGCCCGCTGCCGATCCCAATCAGTGTCTTCAAGAGCGGGGCGTTGCGGTAGTTGCTCGGGGTGAGAATCGTTCATATGATGCGATCGTCTCAATGCTGCTAACTGGCAGTTATTATAGTTGTCTAGATATTAACACCAGATTTCGATCTCCGTAGTCAAACAAATTCATCATGAACACGATCGCCAGTGCCAGTATCGGTCTGATTTTGTCAAGTTACTGCCTAGTGGGGACAGCAGTAGCCGCAGGGAGCGTAAAAGCCAAATGTCCGTTCAAAGGCTATATTCACCCGATCGGTGTTTTATCTGTACGTGAAAGTATCGGCAATAATTCCACCTACGGTTTTAGTTAGAATTAGGAGGTATTCTTCCTCCTAAACTCTAAATCATGGCAACGACTATCCTAGGTAATACTGGCATTGAAGTTACACCGCTCGGATTTGGTACCTGGGCTTGGGGCGATTCGCTGTTTTGGGGATATGGCAAAGATTATGGCGAACTTGAGCTGCGACTGGCTTTTCAAGCTGCAATAAGTAAAGGCATTACCTTCTTTGATACCGCCGAGGTTTACGGATTGGGTAAGTCAGAGGAATTACTAGGGAAATTTATCAAAGAAACCCGCGCGACTACCCAGATGGCAACAAAATACGCGCCCCTGCCGTGGCGGTTCCGAAAGGAAGATGTTGCCGATGCCGTGACTGCTAGTTTGAAACGCTTGAAGATGCCCTCGATCGATCTGTATCAAGTCCATTTTCCGGCTCCTTCATTTTTAAGTCAAGAAGGCTTGATGAATGCCCTCGCTGACGAGGTGGAGCAAGGGCGAGTTAAGTCTGTTGGCGTGAGTAACTATAGTGCCGAACAACTCCGCGAAGCGCATCGTTTGCTAGCGCGGCGCGGTGTGCCTTTGGCAGTAAATCAAATGCGGTATTCGCTCATCACCCGCGAAATCGAGACGAATGGGGTACTCGCAACGGCGCGGGAATTGGGAGTGACGATTTTGGCGTATAGCCCCCTGGCTCAAGGCTTACTCACAGGCAAGTATACTGCCAGCAATCCGCCTACTGGTGCAAGAAGTATGGACAAACGGTTTCAGTCGGCTGGTTTAATGAAACTACAACCCGTCTTCAATAAGCTCAATGAACTGGGCGAGAAATACTCCAAAACTCCAGCTCAGGTAGCTCTCAACTGGCTGATCTGTCAGCCCGGTGTCATTCCCATCCCAGGGATTAAAACTGCCGCTCAAGTCGATCAAAATGCTGGCGCTTTGGGTTGGGAATTGACAGTCGATGAAATTAGCGAGTTGCGCTATCTGGGGTAATACCAAATTAAGTTGTAGGTTGGGTTGAGGAATGAAACCCAACATCCCCACGCGCGAAACCCCGTCGCCCTCACCCCGCCCTCGCCTCCGGCTCCGGCTCCCCTCTCCCAAGCTTGGGAGAGGGGTTGGGGGTGAGGGCGACGGGGTTTCGACCGCAAAAGAAGGGTTTGTGAAGTGTCGATAATCCTACTTTTTAGCCACCAAGTACTTGCTCATAAAGTGAACTTCGGTAGGCAATACTTCCGCAAAACCAGCCTGCTTGAGTCGGGCGAGCAAATCGTCCTCCATATAGCTGCGATAGTAAGGCTCGTGGAAAGTTTCGTGGAACATGTGCATCATTGCCTCCAGCTCTGGCGAATCACTCACCTGAATCGAATCACAAATGATGAAAGTGCCACCGGGCTTAAGCACCCGATAGCATTCCTCGATCGCTTTTTGGCGTACCGCCGGGGGCAGTTCGTGGAA
>NZ_JANMZA010000048.1:0-2729 GCF_031382685.1 Chamaesiphon sp. OTE_8_metabat_110
CAAAAATATCTTTATGATGTGCTCGGCATTGAATCGCGATGCTCTTGCCGAATTGCCTGCTGGTTATTCTATCAGAAGTTGCAGACCTGATGAGCTAGGTATATGGAAAATGATGCCCTTTAATGATGCCGATCTGGCAAAAGAATATGAGGGGTTTATGTCCGATTATTTTGCCATGACGTATGGCGAAAAAGAAGAACTGTTTTTCACCAAGACTTTGTTTGTCTGCGATTGGCAAAACAAACCGATCGCTACTTGCTTAATTTGGAAAGCATACGACGAATTCAATACGATTCAATGGTTAAAAGTCTTAAAAGAGTACGAAGGACAAGGTATTGGCAGAGCTTTGCTGTCGATCGTGATGCAGAAATTAGAAATGTGTGATTATCCTGTTTACCTTCATACACAGCCATCTAGCTTTCGGGCAATTAAGCTTTACTCAGATTTTGGGTTCTCGTTACTTTCAGGTGATAACTTCGGTATCAGAAAAAATGATTTGGATGAATGTATGCCGATTTTAGATAAATTTATGTCAAAAGAATATTTTCAGAAGCTGAGAATTGTTGCTGCTCCTAAAGAGTTTGTGGATACAGTGAACAAGTATGACACAAATCAATTCTAAAACTGAAGATCGAATTGGGAGTTGACCTTAACTATAATTTTGTGATTCGTTCTTTGATGGTTGAAGATGAGTCGATCGTATGAAATATGTTACAATATGCAGCTCATGAATCTTCAATTGAATCAGTTCAACAGCAGCCTTATTTAGCTCTTTATGCCTTAAATTGGGGCAGAATGGGCGATCTTGGTTATGTTGCTTCGATCGACGATAAAAGTCACACTGGGGCGGCTTGGCTGCGATTGTGGCTGGGGGAAGAGAAAGGGTTTGGTTATGTCAACGATGAGATTCCAGAGTTGGCAATTGCTGTTTTGCCAGATTATCGCGGACAAGGCATTGGAACTAAATTATTGAGGCACATTTTAGGCACAGCCAAGATAAATTATCCAGCGGTAAGTCTGAGTGTTCAAGCGAATAATCCAGTTGTGCGGCTGTATGAGCGGACAGGATTTATGAAGGTTCCAGGGAGCGAAGTTGTGAATCGAGCGGGTGAAGTGTCGTTCAATATAGTGTATGAGTTTGTACGATCCTAGTACCTGCCATCCAGATAACAATCCGAATACACATCAATCGATCGAAATTAGCTGTAATTTAGCGATCGACCGAACCCATAATGATATCGATACTACCGAGAATCACCACAATATCGGCGACTTTGACTCCTTTGAGTAAATGGGGGAGAATTTGGAGATTATTAAAATCGGCAGAGCGAATTTTCCACCGCCAGGGGAAGATATTATCGTCACCGATGATGAATATCCCCATCTCTCCTTTACCAGTCTCCACGCGCACGTAATGTTCGCCTGCGGGAATTTTAAATGTCGGGGCGATCTTTTTACTAATGTATTGGTAGTCGAAACCATCCCATTCAGATTTAGCTCCCGCATCTAGACGGTTAGCCTCCAGACTTTCGTAAGCACCGCCAGGAATCTGAGCGATCGCTTGGCGGAGAATTTTCACCGACTCCCGCATTTCGCCCATTCTGACTCGATACCGCGCCAGACAATCGCCCGCTGTCTCATACTGGACATCCCAATCAAACTCATCGTATCGCTCGTAGCGATCGACTTTTCGCAAATCCCATTTCACACCAGAAGCACGTAACATCGGCCCCGACAGTCCCCAATTAATCGCCATATCCCGACTAATGGTTCCCACCCCTTCCACCCGACGGCAAAAGATCGGATTATCCGTAATTAAACGCTCGTATTCATCAACTTTCGGCGCGAAATAATTGCAGAAATCCGCACATTTATCCAGCCACCCGTAGGGTAAATCTACCGCCACCCCACCGACTCGAAAATAGTTATTATTCACCATCCGGTAGCCCGTCGCCGCTTCCCACAGATCGTAAATCATCTCCCGTTCGCGAAACACATAAAACAATGGCGTACCCGCGCCCAAATCCAACATAAATGGCCCCAACCACAACAGATGATTGGCAATCCGGTTGAGTTCGAGCATAATCATCCGAATATAACTAGCCCGTTTGGGAATGGCAATATTTGCCAACTTTTCTACGGCATTAACAGTTACGGCTTCATTAAACATCCCAGCGGCATAATCCCAACGGCTGACGTAGGGGACATACATTAAAGTAGTGCGATTTTCGGCAATCTTTTCCATCCCCCGATGCAGGTACCCAATGACGGGTTCGCAATCGACGACATCTTCCCCATCCAGCGTCACGATAATCCGAAAACAACCGTGCATGGAGGGATGATGTGGCCCCATATTGAGTACCATCGGCTCTGTCTTGGTTTCGAGCTGTGCCACGATCGCGACCTCCTGTTGCTACAAATACGATCTGTATCTCTAGCTATCAGTATTTAGCAAATGCTCGGTCGATGTCTTGTAGATTCATCCGATTTTTGGATATTCTATCGATCGAATTGTGGCTGTCGATCGTCGCTAGCGGGGTTGGGCAGGTTTGTTTGAGGTTATCGGTGCGAACGGAAATATACAGCATAAACCTGCCCCTACAGATTGTCATGTAATTAAAAATATTCGATCGATAATATCAACAAATTTGGCTGACAAAAGCTTTGGGCGTAATGCCTTCCAACCGTTTGAAATGGCGATGAAAATGACTCTGATCCACAAATCCAAC
>NZ_JANMZA010000509.1:0-3189 GCF_031382685.1 Chamaesiphon sp. OTE_8_metabat_110
CCTGGGCAAGCAATTAGCAGCCGAATCCTTGGTGGATGCCGATATCGTCATTGGCGTGCCGGATTCGGGTATTCCCGCCGCGATCGGATTTTCGGAGGCATCGGGGATCCCTTATGCTGAAGGCTTGATCAAAAATCGCTATGTGGGACGGACATTTATTCAGCCGACTCAAGAAATGCGGGAATCAGGCATTCGGATGAAGTTAAACCCCCTCAGAGATGTTTTAAAAGGCAAACGAGTCATCGTGATCGATGATTCGATCGTGCGGGGGACGACCAGTCGGAAACTAGTCAAGGCGCTACGCGATGCTGGGGCGACGGAAATTCATATGCGGATCTCGTCACCACCTGTTACTCATCCTTGCTTTTATGGCATCGATACCGATACTCAAGATCAACTGATTGCTGCAACGAAGTCAGTGGCGGAGATCGCCGCGCAAATCGGTGTCGATACGCTAGCATACCTCTCCTGGGAAGGGATGTTGGCTGCTACCAATCAGGATCCTAATAATTTTTGTTCGGCTTGTTTTACTGGCGATTACCCAGTAGAAATCCCTGATGGGGTCAAAAAATCCAAGTTGATGTTGGAGATGGGTTTAATTAATTAATCATTAATAATTAATAACCCCCAACTTCTGTGAGAAGTTGGGGGCTATTTTTGTAGATCGGTTTGATTTACTGAGATAAACAGGTATAAAGCCTCCCTATTTATGGAGTTGCGGGTAAAATGCAACGCTGGGAAATCAAACAAGATTATCTAACTCATTCAATCCTCTGTCCTATGCCTACGGCAGGCTTACGCCAACAGGGAGAGGTAATTAATAATTAATAATTATTAATTATTGAAGCGAGTCTATTTATCTGGTTGTGGAGTCATCCGCAGATAAGGTTTGAGTTCGGTAATGCCTTTGGGAAATTTAACTTTGGCTTCTTCGGTCGAGATCGTTGGAACGACCACACAGTCACCGCCATCAACCCAGTTAGCTGGAGTTGCCACGCTGTAATTATCGGTGAGCTGGAGCGAGTCGATTACCCGCAAAATTTCATCAAAGTTGCGTCCGGTACTTGGCGGATAAGTAATTGTCAACCGAAGCTTTTTGTTAGGATCGATAATGAATACCGATCGGACAGTCACCATTGCATTTGCATTGGGGTGAATCATGTCATACAAATCGGAAACTTTTTTATCGGGGTCGGCGATGATGGGGTAATTTAGCGCCGAACCTTGGGTTTCGAGAATATCGCCAACCCAACCATTGTGAGAATCTACATCATCGACGCTCAATGCGATCGGTTTGACATTGCGCTTATCGAATTCTGGCTTGAGTTTGGCAACTTCGCCTAATTCTGTCGTACAGACTGGCGTGAAATCTTTAGGATGTGAAAATAGAACTACCCAACTATTACCCGCCCATTCAAAGAAGTCGATCTCGCCTTGGGTAGTAGCTTGTTTGAAGTTGGGTACGGTGTCCCCTAATCTTAACTGCATAATCTATCTAAATAGGTGAAAGTGGATAGGAGCAACTTTCGATATTTACACAAAGCTACCCCGATCGCATACCAATGTACATGTTTATTTACGATCGAGTCGGTAGTGAGGGATTAGGTGTTAGGTGTTAGGTGTTAGGGATTGGGTGTTAAGGAAACCTCTGCGGTGTGCATATTCCCTAAAGCCCAAAGCCTAAAGCCCAAAGCCTAAAGCCCAAATCCTAAACTGGCAGCACTGCCTCTGGATAGCGATAGACTGTTTCACCTGCGGCATCGACCCGCACGCGCTCGATTTTCGCGCCTAAATTCCGCATCTTAGCTTCTAAGCGATCGTAACCGCGATCGAGATGGTGTAAGTCTTGGATGGTTGTTTTACCTTGGGCGGCTAAACCAGCCAGTACCAGTGCGGCTGAAGCTCGCAGATCCGTGGCGGTGACAGTTGCGCCAGAGAGCCTCGCAACGCCTTCGACGATCGCATGATTGCCTTTGACTTTGATATTGGCACCCATGCGTTTGAGTTCGGCAACATGTTGGAGCCGATTTTCAAACACTGTCTCGGTAATCACACTGCTACCCTCGCTAACAGCGAGCATCGCCATAAATTGCGCCTGCATGTCCGTGGGAAAAGCGGGGTAAGGCAGTGTCTCGATATCTGCACCTCTGAGAATGCCCGTGGGGACGACTCGCAGCCGATCTGGGGCGTCGATAACGACATTCGCACCGATTTGTTTTAATTTGGCGACCGCTGCGGTGAGATGTTCGGGAATGACTGGAAACAAGCTGATTTCCGAATTGGTAATTGCGCCAGCGACCAAAAATGTCGCTGCTTCGACGCGATCGGCGATGATCCTATAATCGGTTTCATGCAGCTTATCGACACCGACGATCGTAATTCGATCTGTACCCGCGCCGTGAATTTTGGCACCCATCGAAATACAGAAATTTGCCAAATCGACAACTTCCGGTTCCTTCGCCGCGTTCTCTAGGATCGTCTCACCATCGGCTAGCGTCGCCGCCATCATCAATGTTTCCGTCGCGCCGACACTTGGGTAATCCAGATAGATTTTCGCCCCTTGCAGGCGTTTACTCGACCCAGTAACGTAAGCATTGACAATGCCATGTTCGATTTCGACATGAGCGCCCATCGCCTGGAGTCCTCGGACGTGCAATTCGATCGGTCTAGCTCCGATCGAACATCCACCGGGCATCGGGACTTTAGCTACACCCAATCTAGCCAAGATCGGCCCGATCGCAAAAAAAGCTGCCCGTAATTTGGATACCAGTTCAAACGGGGGAGTATGACAATTAAAGCCACTGGTATCAAAATCGAGAATTTCGCCATTGCGGTGGATTTTGACACCCAAGGCTTCAATAATCTGGCACATCTTATCGACATCGACTAGTCCCGGAATGTTTTGGAGCCTACAGCTACTCGAACATAGCAGTGCCCCAGCCATCACAACTAATGCTGAATTTTTGGCACCACTGATTTTTACTTCCCCTGACAACGGGTTTTGACCCCAGATGTGAATGACAGACTTTTCTGTTGCTAGCATATTTTGGGTGGTGATTGTGCTACTGATAGGTTTTTCCTCCAAATTCCAAGCGATTCTCCTTCCCTTCGGGACGCTCCGCGAACAGAGAGGCTCCGCCAACGCGGTCGAGATTACTTATTTTTGCTTAAATTCTACAGGTAATTCGG
>NZ_JANMZA010000156.1:0-6167 GCF_031382685.1 Chamaesiphon sp. OTE_8_metabat_110
CGCTATCTATCTTGCCCAAAAATTAGGCAATTTAGATCCGGTATTTTTGATGGAAATATTAGAGTCAGCATATTGGAAAAAACGACTGCATCCAGAAATAATTGAAAAGCTCAGACCATTATCAGGACTCACAAATACCTGTGCGATCGACTACTCAAGTGAAGAAACTCTCAACTCTCTATCACCATTACTCAACGATCGTAATCCCCTCATTCAAACAGCTTGTCTGTATATTACCGCCCAACTCGCTCTCGATCGCTCTCAAACAATCTCCCGTAATTATACCGATCCTCAAAACTCACCCTTGGTTAATGAAACCGTCAAAATTATCTTGTCAGCATCTACACAATGCCCATCGTTAAAGACATTTGCCTTGTTAGAAAAAGTGGTGCATCTATTTAATAGCGACTTCTTTAACCGGATTCATAGTGAAACATTAATCGCACTATCCGAACGTGCCGAATTTAGAACCTTTACCGATGATGAAGTGATTACCGAAGCTGGCGATACCTGTCGCGAACTCCTGCTATTAATTGAAGGAAATGCACATATTCTCTACCACCTCCCCAACCAAGAAGTACGGATCGAGCAACTCAAATTAGGACAAACACTCGATGAATTAGAAGTTTTGGCACATAGCGAATCCAACAATACGATCGTGGCTAAAGGCGATTTTACCCGTATTTTAGCAGTGCCAGTTAATGCCTTTGACGATCTGCTCGATCGCGATCGAGATTTTGCACGGCGCGTATTAGAACTCGAAAGTCGTCAGTTACAAAGATTTATGCGATCGCTGCAAACTATCTAAGCTACTTTATAGAATGCCTACGATTGAAATCGTGGCTAATGTTGCAAAGTCCGCCTACGCGGACTGATATATATTTAGTCCGCGTAGCGGCGCACGCTCGTCGGGTTTCCCGACGGTTTAGTGCGATAAGACAGGCGGACTTCGTATCACGAGCAGCTGGGGTTATAGGTAACAACTACTTAGATGATTATTATTTGGGAGTATCGATCCATGTCGAGAAAGTACAGTACTCCTGGCTATCATCCGATTAAAAAAATAAAAGTTATTCTCAAAGGTTTGCATATTGCCGTCATCACGGATTTTAGTGTTGCCTACAAACTAGCATTATCGCTCCCGATCGCCATCGGTGCGATCGCGTTTCATAAATGGGTCGATTTGACATTGATACTATTAGCAACTGGTATGATGTTACTAGGCGAATTATTCAACAGTGCGATTGAAATCTTGTGTGATTTTGTCGAATCGCAACAAAATCCCCAGATTGGCGCGATTAAGGATATCGCCGCTGCGGCTGCGGGGATTGGGATCTTTGTGTGGATAGCGATCCTGATTATCGAAGGGATTCAGCTCCTGACAATTGTATAGAAATGCGCGATCGCGGCGATATTTCGCAAATTGCGCTTAACATCCTGGTAGGCTAATCATACTAGTTTAACAATCGCACATTTATTATTGCCCCATGAAAACTGTTTCTGTAGCTACCACCAGCCAAATTAAAGAAGGTGAATTACTAGCTGTTAAAGTCGAGAACCAGAAAGTAATCTTGACGAAAATTGATGACAAAATCTATGCCGTTGAAAATAAATGCCCGCACTTGGGGATGCCACTAGCCAAAGGGAAAGTGTGCGATCGTGCGGTAA
Source organism: Chamaesiphon sp. OTE_8_metabat_110 (assembly GCF_031382685.1). NCBI lineage: Bacteria > Bacillati > Cyanobacteriota > Cyanophyceae > Gomontiellales > Chamaesiphonaceae > Chamaesiphon > Chamaesiphon sp. OTE_8_metabat_110. The sequence continues at coordinate 1,669 of NZ_JANMZA010000156.1, forward strand.
CATGTCCTTGGCATGGTGCGAGTTTCGATCTGACAACTGGTGAAAATGTCAAGTGGGTCGGTTCGTTTGCGGGAATTCCCCTGCCAGAATGGTCGCATCAAGTGCTCAGCCTGGGCAAGTCAGCTCAAAGTATTCCAACATATCCCGTCACTATTCAAGGCGATGAAGTCTCGATTTCGATCTAGAAGTCACCTTGGGACTATTGTTTCTAACAGCCCTAAAAATTCAGGTTAGAGAGAAGATATGATGATGTCAGATTTTTCTCTCCTTCCCCTTCATATGACTGATTCCCCACCCGAAATCGACGACTCGCCATCTGACAAACTACCGCCATCATCCACCATCGGTAAAATGAATTTTGCGACCAAACTCGCCTATGGAGCGGGAGATGCGGGGGCGGCAATTACGTCGATTTTACTGTTATCTTATCTGTCGCCCTTTCTGACGGATGTCGCGCATTTATCGCCGGGATTGGCGGGACAAAGCCAACTAGTCGGCAAGTTTTGGGATGCAGTCAACGATCCGATGGTGGGCGTATTGAGCGATCGCGGGCAGCTTTTTAGCGATAAGATCCGCAAACGATGGGGCAGGCGTTATCCGTGGATGCTCTGGGGGGCGATTCCATTTGGGCTATTCTTTGCCTTACAGTGGATCGTCCCATTTCCCGAGACCAATCAATTAGGTTTATTTGCCTTTTATACCTTAATTTCGATCTTATTTAATACCTTTTTTACAGTCGTAAATTTACCCTATACCGCCCTTACCGCCGAACTCACCGCAGATTATAACGAGCGTACCAGTTTGAGTACGTTTCGGTTTACATTTTCGCTCGGGGGTAGCATTGTCGCTCTCCTCATCGCTCGGACGATTTTTCAACAGCCTTTAGATCCTGCTACCCAATATCTCACGATCGGCACGATTTGTGCCGTGCTATCGGTATTCCCGTTGTTCTGGTGCGTCTTCGGTACCATTCGCCGCGCGAAAGCCGTCGCCGCAGAGCATCCAGCGGAACTGGAGCCAGTGATGATGCCCATGCGGGAGCAATTACGCTTGGTATTTACCAATCGTCCCTTTCTACTCGTCGTTGGGATTTACCTCTGCTCCTGGTTTAGCCTCCAATTGACGGCAGCGATTATTCCCTATTTTGTCGTCAGTTACATGGGCTTGAAACAAGCAGATTCGCCGTTAGTGATTTTAGCCGTGCAGGGGACGGCGTTGGCGATGCTCTCGGTGTGGAATGCCATCAGTCAAAAGGTGGGCAAAAAAGTCGTCTACTTTGTCGGAACGGGGTTCTGGATCGTCGCTCAATTGGGGTTATTTTCGCTTCAGCCCGGTCAAACTACGCTGCTGTATATATTTGCAGTTATGGCTGGTTTAGGGGTGTCTACGGCTTATCTAGTACCCTGGTCGATGTTGCCCGATGTCATTGAGCTAGACGAACTCCGCACGGGACAACGCCGCGAGGGGATTTTTTATAGTTTTATGGTGTTCTTGCAAAAAATCTGTCTGGGATTAGCAGTTGCCGGGGTATTACAAAGTTTAGAGCGGACGGGTTATCGGCTCCCTACTGCTGACATCCCGATACCGATTCAACCTGTGGCAGTATTGGACGCTATTCGACTGTCGATCGGCCCAATTCCGATACTATCGCTAATCTGCGGTTTAGTTTGTGCTTATTTTTACCCGATTACCCGCGAAATGCACCAACAGATCGTTTTACAACTACAGGAACGTCGCGAGCAGCAGAATTGAGAATTAGTAATTGATACTACCGATAATTCCAGCGGTTAGAAACCGCCGCTCAGAGCGCAAAGGCCGCCTACGCGGACTGATTAACCAGTCCGCGTAGGCGGACTTTGCATCACTAGCCCCGATTTCAATCGGAGGCTGTCTTGTCTGGCAAGTTAGCTTCACGGAGATCGGTACTAGTTAAATTAGCCCCATGCCACATCGCATCAGTCAGATTTGCACCACGCAAACTCGCCCCTCGCAGATCGACATCGCGCAGATCTGCACCAGTCAGATTGGCACCTGCAAAGTCATAGCTTTGTAAATTTTGCCCCCGTAAATTGATGCCTGTTAGATTACAACCAGGACAGCCTTTATCGGCTTGTAATTGGGCAATAGAGATTGAATTTGCCGACGGTGAAATTGAGTGCTGCCCGATTGGTACGATCTGTTTGTGAATTACTGATAATCCAATCAGTGCGAGTACACCCAATCCAATTAATTTTGGTTGAAATCTGGGAGGTTCGATCGCCCGATCGAGCGTATGCAGTGCAGTCAAAGCAGTCTGGGCATCTGGATAACGAGCATCGGGATTTGGGTCGGTAATTTTGGTCAGCCAAGCTAAAAAACTGGATGGTAAATGCCCTAAATGTGTTGGCAAATCTAAGCGATAGTTGTGGTCGATCAGTCGATCGATCTCTGTCGATTTATACTTTGTTAATAAACAGACTAAAGTCACACCTAAACTATACAAATCCGATGCTTTAGTCAAGGGACGATTGAATAACTGTTCGGGTGGCATAAAACCCAGCGTCCCTTTTATCGTGCTGCTAGCAGTCAGCTCGGGATGATTATTGCGGGCAAATCCAAAATCGATAACATAGACATCGCGATCGTCAATTAGGATATTTTCTGGCTTGAGATCGCGATGAATAATTGGTGGTTGCTGCTGCTGTAAGTAAATTAATACCTCTAAAATATCGATCGCGATTTGCTTGACTTCATCGAGGGTGAAATTTCGTCCCGAACCAGTCAAGATCGTTCCCGACTTGTATTCCTGCGCCAAACAAAAGCCCGTTGGTGTTTCCCACGAGGTTAAATATTTAGGAATGCGCGGATGATTGAGTTGTTGCAGTAGCTCGACTTCGCGCTGATAAGCATCGTAATCACTCCAAGTATTGCCAGTAGTCGCAAACTGAAATTGCTTGATAACTACAGGTAGATTGCTATTGAGATCCTGAGCTAGATAAGTAACTCTACCACCATAAACATTTTGACCCAATACTCGATCGATCTGATAGCCTTGGGCTGATAAATTTAGAAAATTTTGGTTGTAATGATTCATCTCGCCATCTGATTTAATTTTCTTCTATCTAAGAGGGTGTTTGAAAAGTCTAATTGCTTCGTTCATGGTGGGTAAATCCCCCTAATCCCCCTTAAAAAGGGGGACTTTCGGATCCGGTTCCCCCCTTTTTAAGGGGGGCTAGGGGGGATTGCTAGGGTTTGCGAGTGCTAATCTGTACTTTTCAAACATCCTCTAAGATTTAGTAAGTTTTTTACTCTTCTCAACCAACCGAATAAATTCCGCTCGATAACCATCGAGATCGGCACCCTTCGATTGATTTGCCAACTCTAATACGCTCCCAAAATTACTACTGCCCTTATAAGGAGAATTGCGTAAATTCATCCCATAAGCCGTCACAGCCGCCGCGAACTTGAGATTATTAGAAGCTGTATCGATCGGTTGGGCGATCGAGTTTTCTACCTTGCCAGTTAAGAGTTCGGAAGTATCCGATTTAGGAGCCTTATAGCGCAGGCGGACTTGCATCAATTCGGTACTATTAGCTGCAATTCGAGTCTCCTGATCCGCCGCAGTTCGATCGACAGGTGTTGCAAATTTGAGATCGGTTTTCACGCCCACCGGAATCACCTCATAGAGGGCTGTAACCGCGTGTCCGGCTCCCAGCTCACCAGCATCTTTGTTATCATCCTTGAAATCTTTATTCTCTAGGACGCGATTCTCATAGCCAATCAGCCGATATGCTTGGACTAATTTGGGATTGAATTCGACTTGGATTTTGACATCTTTAGCGATCGTCAATAAGGTCGAGCCAAATTCTTTCACCAAGACCTTTTTGGCTTCCATGATATTATCGATATAGGCATAGTTACCATTACCTTTATTGGCTAACTGTTCCATTTTGGCATCCTTAAGATTGCCCATTCCTAAACCGAGCACGGTGAGAAAGATATTACTCTTACGTTCTTTCTCGATGAGTTTAACCAAACCATCATCACTATCAACGCCGACATTAAAGTCGCCATCCGTTGCTAAAATTACGCGATTATTACCAGCTTTGAGAAAGTTTTCCCGCGCCACTTTATAAGCCTGAATAATTCCTTCCCCGCCAGCAGTCGAGCCGCCAGCTTCTAATTTATCCAGCGCTGCAATAATTTTACTTTTCTCATTACCAGGGGTGGAGGGCAAAACTAAGCCAGCACTACCAGCATATACGACAATCGCGACTCGATCGGTCGGGCGGAGTTCGTTGACTAATAACTTGAGCGAAGCTTTGAGTAAGGGGAGTTTATTGGGTTCTTCCATCGAACCAGAAACATCGAGCAGGAAGACTAAGTTATTCGGCGGTAACTTTTCCATACCAATTTTTCTCCCTTGCAAGCCAATTTGCACGAGTTTATGCTGGGGATTCCACGGTGCGGTAGCAACCTCAGTATTAATCGAAAATGGTTTATCTCCCGTCGGTTGGGGA
>NZ_JANMZA010000213.1:0-2640 GCF_031382685.1 Chamaesiphon sp. OTE_8_metabat_110
CTACCGCTGCTAGTCGCCGACTATTACCTCTGGTTTCGAGACGATTGACGGCGGCTTGGACGACTTCTACGTTACGTGCTTGAAGCTGGGTAAAACTTTCTGACACTTCGTAGAGAGCTTCGAGACTGGCTGCGGTGAGGACAATTCGTCCGGTGTTTGGTAAATATGCCCAAACTTGCTGCAAGATCGGTTTGATGCCTTTACCACCTTCGATACAGGCACGGTGAGGGAGTGTAGTAATTTGCTTGAGACATTGCGGCGCACTGCCAATGACGATTTGAACATTTTTGACTTCAAATCGATCGCAGTTGAGTTGAATCAGATTGGCTACTTCTTCATCGCGCTCGATCGCGATAATTTGTCCTTGAGGGCATAGTAACCCAATTTCTACCGGAATTGTCCCCGTGCCAGCACCAATATCCCACACGATCGAATTTGCTTCCAGTCTCAATGCCGAAATTAGCAATAATCTAATTTCGCGCTGACTCATGGGAATCCCTGGCAATCTTTCAAATAATTCGTCGGGAATCCCTGGGGAGACGTATTTCCAGAGTGGGGACATAACGGAAGGGGGATAGGTAATGGGTAATGGGTAATGGGTAATGGGTAATGGGTAATGGGTAATGGGTAATGGGTAAGAGGTAAAAGGTAATCTTGTCCCTGATAAATAGTTTATTTACTGACATTTTACACCAGTGGCTCGATCGCGTAATTTATGGCGATGCTCTTTCAGAGGATCTGAGCCGACAGAAGTGTCGTCTAAAGGGTAAAAGAAACTCTGGTTAGCGGTTGGGTATGCTTTAGTTTCATTCTGGCTGATGAGCGACAGCCGAATCACAACCCAACCTACAGATCTATCCACTATCCACTATTCACTATCCACTATCCACTATTCACTATTCACTAAAACCCTAGTAACTTTGTTTTGATGCAAGATGTGAGTATGCTAAAAACATCGTCCAGGATTGAGGATAGCTAAAGGATCGAATTGGTGTTTGATTTGTTGCATTAGGGGGACGGCATTGCCGCGATAGCCCCAGATGTCGATTTGCTGCTTGAGATCTGGTGGTGCTTGGAGCATGGATAAAAAGCCGCCATTTGCTTCACAATGGCTGCGGAGCGGCAAGATCGCATCGGCGGTGAAGAGAGCGCACTCACCGATGCCACTATTGAGATGAATGACACCTCTAGCTGTACGATCTGTCAATCGATCGAGTGTGGCGATCGTATCTATAGCAGCGGTGAGTCTGACACCTAATTTACACCCGATTGGCGTAGTCCCCCAAATTCCGGTCTGAATGCCACTCCAGAGCCGTTCGGCTTGGGTGCCTTGCCAGATTCCGGCTTTTAAGCCCAATCCTTTGGCGATAGCTAGTAATTGGGCGGACTGCTCGGCAATACTAGCGGGAATAGTCGCAAATTTGACGACTAAACTGGGCGTATTACTCAGCTCTAACTGCTGACTGAAGGCTGTGGAGACAATATCTGCGGCAATGGGGGTGACGGTACTAGCTAACAACATTTTAGCCGCTGTTGCCAGGGCAGCGATCGCCCCCGTAATAATGACAGTTCCAGTAGTAGTCGGCTGCGGATAGACGCGCAAAGTCACCTCCGTCAAGATGCCCAAGGTGCCGTAAGCGCCAGTAAATAGCTTCATCATGTCGTAACCAGCGACATTTTTGACAACTCTACCGCCAGCTTTGGCAATTTTGCCATCAGCACGCACGAAACTTATCCCCAATAGCAAATCTCGCACGCCGCCATAACGATGTCGCAAGGAGCCAGTATTTGCTGTGGCGATTATCCCCCCAATTGTGGCGCGGTCGGGATAAACTGGGTCTAGGGGTAAAAATTGTCCGGCGGTGGCAAGTACTTCCTGCACTCGATCGAACCCCATCCCCGCTTCGACAGTAATTGTCAGATCCCCTACTGCATGGGCGATTAAGCGATCGAGCTTTTGAGTGCTGACGATCGATTTTGCACCTGCGACGGTTCCGCCCCAATCAAGTTTAGTGCTATTTCCCGCCACGACGATCGGCGCTCGATCGGCATTGGCTGTAGCTACTAATTCGGCAAGTTCCGCCACTCGCTCGGGCATCGCGATTGGCAAAGAGATATCATTAACACTGTCGTCCATAAGATCTAAACTGGCGATCGGGATAGTATAGGCTAGTAGCATCGCTGGCTCGATCCAGACTATCACTATTTACCCCTGCACGATTACCGATTACCACCGACCAAAAATTCAGTATCGTCCATGATGATGTTGTGTTTGTCACCATCTTTAGTTCAAATTAGTTGGCAATTACCTGCAAATATTTCTCGCACGCTCGCTGCCGATAGCAGGTGGATATTCATATTAGTCGGAGCGCGGATACAGAGGCGATGGATGGCATCCCTTTACTGCCAGCCCAATCGCGCAAAATTCAGCTTGGCTCAAAGTTTAGCGATGGAGACGCATGTGGTGATAATCGAGCAAATAGTCGCACAGATGTCCGAAAATTCCGTTTATTATGACGTATTGACAGGTTTACCCTCCCGGTTACTCCTGAGTCAATCATTGAATCTAGCACTCGCCCAAATGCGCGATGGCGAAGTTTTAGCGGCGATCTTTTTAGGTTTAGATCGGTTTAAAATTAT
>NZ_JANMZA010000287.1:0-2061 GCF_031382685.1 Chamaesiphon sp. OTE_8_metabat_110
CTAATTCACACGTCAAATCTACTAACATTCTCGATCGCATCCAATTTCATTTTGATTCGTTGGCGCGTAGCCTCTCCATTGGGAGAATCGATCTATCCAAGATCGGTATTCATTGGAGCATCTTTATCCACACGTCTCATCCGCGAGTGGTTGCCGAACTAAAACCAGATGATGCGACTGTAACTCCTAGCGATTCGGCAAAGCGGACGCTACGCGATCGGGGAAATACTGGCAACCGCCAACTGCAAAAACCTCAACTCGCTCGTCGGCACCATTCGCTTAACTGGCGTTGGCAATCTCAGTTAATGCAGTGGCATTAATCGCAGTTATTCACTATCTATCACCTAAAAAATACCATGAAACTCACAATTGTAAAATCAAAAAAAGTCCGCTCCAGTTCCGTTAGTTTGTTGGCAAAGCCTCTCCCGTCGAGAATCGATCGAAAAACCAAAAATTCTCAATTGCTGGCGCAATGGCAATTCGTCAATGGGAGACTGCAATGCCGATGGTTTATAGATTGAGCTTTGCTGCTAAATATCCGATCTTTTCCGTTGGCGTAGCCTCTCATGGAGAATCGCTAACACCAGACTTTTACTGACAGAGAAGAGGAAGTATGAAAAAAGTTGCAGTGTTTGGCAATGCTGGTGGTGGGAAATCAACTTTAAGCAAGAAGGTATCAGAAATTCTGGATTTACCACTACACGTCTTAGATAAAGTCCAATATCAATCGAGAGGTGTTGCCGTTCCCACCGAAGAATATCAGCGCATTCACGCACAAATTCTGGCCACCGATTGCTGGATTATTGATGGCTTTGGTTGTATGGAAACGCTCTGGCTGAGACTGGATGCAGCAGATAGCTTGGTATTTGTCGATTTGCCACTGTATTTACATTTTTGGTGGGTGACTAAAAGAATGTTAACAGGTGGTTTTAATCCACCAGCAGGCTGGCCAGAAAATAGCCCGATCTTGAAAAGTTCGATAAATAGTTATCGGGTGTTGTGGCTATGCGATCGATATTTAACTCCAAAATATCGCGAGTATATCGAACAGGCTAAAAGTATTAAGGATGTCTATCATCTGAGGACTCCACTGCAAATCGAGCAGTTTTTGACATCGATTCTCTTGCAAAGAGGCTACGCCAACGATTCAGACAATACTACCCAAAACAATTACCAGTGATGAGAAAAATTGAATGGAGCAATATACTTGCTCAGGGTTTAATTTGTGCGGGAGTGTTGACGATTAGTATCTTTACATTCTCTGTCTCTCAAAATCATTCCAGCACAGATTCGCCCCGACGACAGACTCAGCATCCCTGTAATAGCGTTCCGGCGAGTAAACCTGTCGCTCGTACCGAGCTATTCTTTGGATTGCGTAAACCGAATGGAATCGAAGTAAATAATGCTGAATTTCAACGGTTTCTCGATCGCGAAGTTACGCCCAGATTCCCCGACGGCTTCACCGTAATTTCTGGGCAAGGTCAATTCAAAGATGCTCGTGGTGCCATTCTCCAAGAGCGATCGAAGCTGTTAATTTTACTCTACCCAATTGCAGCAACTAGTAGCCAGCAGATCGAACAGATTCGCAAAGCTTATATCACGGCTTTTCAACAACAATCGGTACTCCGCGCAGACAATCTATCTTGTGCAGCTTTTTAAGATCTGACTTGTTTTTACAGAGAACAGGAGAGATGACTCCAGGGTTTAAGTCTCCCACTATAACCACCCAATTCTCAATTCTCAATTAATTTAACGGAGTTAATCTTATGATTCATCATATGTCGTTGGCGAAGCCTCTCGGAACGAGAATCGATGCTCGCGATCCATTACGGGTGGCTGGCGTACTTGCAGAAATCTGGAACGGAAAAGTATATAAGTTTCTCATTTCAGGTAGTTATCTCGTCATGCCTTTTGACAACTATGGCACTCACATTGTGGTGTTTAAATCGGGTGATGTCTGGGTGCCAGGTGCTGATGTCGAAGCTGCTAAGGTCTGCCAAACTACACCTAACGATTTTGTCTCTGCTCATATCGCCATCTCTGTACCGATTACTCATCAAC
>NZ_JANMZA010000288.1:0-7259 GCF_031382685.1 Chamaesiphon sp. OTE_8_metabat_110
CCAAAACCTAAAGCCTAAAGCCTAAAACCTAAAGCCTAAAACCTTCCCCCATCTCCCCTAAAACCTAAAGCCTAAAGCCTAAAACCTTCCCCAAAGCTGCTAAAGTGATCCATAAAAGTATCTAAAAAATTGCGAGGAAAATTAGTTTGAGTCAGCGTTCTGGTATTGCGCCCCACGGCGGTGAATTGATAAATCGCATCGCCACCCCCGCTCAAAAAGCCGAATTTCTGAGTAAAGCCGAGAGCTTGCCCAGAGTAACATTAGACGAGCGGGCATATTCCGATTTAGTCATGATTGCGATCGGTGCATTCAGTCCGCTTCAGGGGTTTATGCCAGAAGCAGATTATCATCCTGTCGTTGCTAAAATGCGCCTCGCGAATGGGTTGCCGTGGTCGATTCCGATTACGCTATCTGTAACTGAAGCTGTCGCCGCACCTCTAACCGTTGGTTCGCTCGTCAGATTAGATGACAGTAACGATCGATTTGTCGGCGTTTTACAGCTCACCGAAAAATACACTTACGACAAGCAGCAAGAAGCGATTAACGTGTATCGCACCGATGATGAAAAGCATCCCGGTGTCAAAGTCGTCTACGACCAGGGGAATGTCAATTTAGCAGGTGATATCTACCTGTTAGAACGGGAAGCGCACCCGCAATTTCCCACCTATCAAATCGATCCTGTCGCCTCCCGCGCTCAGTTTCAAGCTAAAGGCTGGAACACGATCGTCGGATTTCAGACTCGCAACCCGATCCATCGCGCCCATGAGTATATCCAAAAATGTGCGATGGAAACCGTCGATGGGTTATTTCTCCATCCCCTCGTCGGCGCAACCAAAGAAGATGATATCCCCGCCGATGTGCGGATGCGCTGCTATGAAATCATCCTCGAACATTATTATCCCAGCGATCGAGTCATCCTCGGCATTAACCCCGCCGCGATGCGCTATGCTGGGCCACGGGAAGCCATTTTTCACGCCCTAATCCGCAAAAATTACGGTTGTACCCATTTTATCGTCGGACGCGATCATGCGGGCGTAGGCGACTACTACGGCACCTACGACGCTCAACACATCTTTAGTGAATTTGAACCAGGGGAACTTGGCATCACCCCGATGATGTTCGAGCACGCGTTTTATTGTCAAGTTACCAAATCAATGGCAACTACCAAAACTAGTCCCAGTACGCCCGAACAACGCGTACATCTATCCGGTACTAAAGTCCGCGACTTACTCCGTCAAGGCGAATTACCACCGCCAGAATTTTCGCGCCCTGAAGTCGCCGCCGAATTAATTCGGGCTATGCAAGGGAACAAATAGATGGCAATATCTAACTAATAACCAGCACCTACCACACAACTTAACTAACTAACCAATCACCCACAAATATATGTCCATCAAGTTTTCGATCTCGACAGTTGTAATGGCGGCAGTATTAACATTAACTCATACTGCGATTCTCGTTCCGAGAGGCTCCGCCAACGCGACTGCTGAAGTTTACAAAACCAGCAAAGACCAAGTGGTAGTTACAGGTTTAACAGCTAAACAAAAGTATCCCATCAAAGGGACTAATGCTAAAAATAAGCCCGTCACCCGCAAAGATGTCGCAGCAAATACTTGTGGTGAAGCGCTAGTCGATGGTGCTGGAAAATATAAAACGTTAGTCATCGGTACCGAAACGATCGATCCTGCTACTCTCCCTGTGAAAGTCCACGCCAATTGCAAACCGAAAAAGACTGTATCTACTCCCAAGAAAAAGATTACAGCTAAAAAAGTAACGACAAGTACAACTACCATGCCCGTCGCTACACCATCCATGGCACCAACCACTAAATAACGCGATTCAATGGTAGCCAAACCTAAATCCCCGACTGTCTTATCTCGCTGCTTGGTGCGCTGTCTTGTCTCGCATAATCCGGGAGCGGCGCATCGAACGGGAGGGAACCTCCGCGTGATTTGGGTCGCTTGCTTGGTGGAACGCACGCTGAGGAAGCCTCAGCGCGATTCCATCCGCAAACCGTCGGGGAACAGAGGCGTGCGCGAGCCGCTTCTTGAAGAAGTCGGGGATTTGTCTTTACCAACATTATCTATAGATATTTTTTCAGTAATAGTGCTAGTTTTTGCTTAGTAGTTTCCGGTACCTTATCTAGCGGTGTGATAATGGCATATTTGAGAGCCGAATGTGCCTCCGAAACAAATAAATTTGCACTCAGACGGCGGACAGTTTCTTGAATGACACTTTGAGCATTAGTTGCATTCTTGTGTAAATTGGCAATTATCATCTCTACCGTAACGCTATCATGGTCGGGATGCCAGCAATCGTAGTCAGTAGCTAAAGCTAGCGTCGCATAAGCAATCTCAGCTTCTCGTGCCAATTTTGCTTCCGGTAAATTAGTCATCCCAATTACCGTCCCGCCGAGCTGTCGATACATATTCGACTCAGCTTTGGTCGAAAAAGCTGGCCCTTCCATACAGATATATGTACCACCTTTGTGTAAACTAATCTCCGGGAGATTTAGGGACTCGATCGAGTCTGCTAAGACACTAGCTAATTGCTGACAAATCGGATCGCCAAAGGCAATATGCCCGACAATTCCTTCTCCAAAAAAAGTACTCGTTCGACTCCGTGTGCGATCGATAAATTGGTCTGGTAATACTAAATCTAACGGCTTAACTTCCGCTTGCAAAGAGCCAACTGCCGATGCGGAAATCAGGTACTCGACACCGATTTGTTTCATCGCATAGATATTGGCTCGATACGGCACTTCTGTCGGGGTCAGATGATGATTGCGTCCGTGTCGTGCCAAAAAAACAACTTCAACCCCTGCTAAATCTCCGACGATGAGATTGTCAGAAGGTTTGCCAAATTGCGTGTCTACACTCACCTCGCGGACATTATTTAAAGCAGACATCTGATAAAGTCCACTACCACCAATGATGCCAATTTTGATGTCACTCATTTTAATAATTGATAATCATATGTTTTCAGAAAAGTCAGATAAATCGTAGGGTGGGCACTGCCCACCATCTAAATCTTAGGCATTATCAACAAGTAGTTAAGAACAAACATCGCTCGAATAGATATTACCAAAAACCTTTGTGGTGGGCACTGCCCACCCTACTTTCTAAAGCCTAAAACCTAAAGCCTAAAGCCTAACTCAAGGATTTGGTTTAATTTGACTAATTTTGGTATCGATATCAATTAGTGTATCTAATACAATCCTCTTAGCATAAAGCTTCCAGCCCCATTTCTGAATTGCGATCGCCGCAGCAGTCCCACCGATAGCGGCGATAAAGTCCAACGGCTGATTGAGTGATATTCCAAATAACAAGCCCAATCCGGCAATGCCCCAAAATGGGAGGGCAACGGTTTGGCGTTGGGTTTCGACTAATTTGACGATACCGCCTGTAGGTAATTCTTTTTCCAGAGTAGCTTTGACAGCTTTTTGCTCCGCCAGATTTACAGACAAACCGATTTTACGACGCAATTTCTCGATCTTACGTGCGTCACTGCTGTATTGAGTGAGTTCGTCTTCAGCCATTAATACCAATCGTTCGTACTGTCCCACAAGTTTGTTAATTTCTACAAATATTCACAAATGATTATAGCTGACGATTTAGATCGGTACCTAATCCCCGATTGTTCGCTAAGCAATTCGGGAACCTTTGCTAAAGCGAGTAAAATATGTGAGTGTTCAACCAGCGATCGAGTTATGGAAGCCAGTCCCGCCCAGATTAGTCAAGCAGTTCAAAATCTCTACGATACCTATCCCTTTCCGCCAGAACCCCTGCTCGACGAACCGCCCCCAGGATTTAACTGGCGGTGGCAATGGCAAGCGGCGTACAATTTTTGTACCGGGCAAATGCCCCAGCGGGAAGATATTCGGATTCTTGATGCTGGCTGCGGGACGGGTGTAAGTACCGATAGCTTAGTCCATCTCAATCCTCACGCGCAGGTAACGGCGATCGATCTCAGTCCTGGTGCGTTGAAAGTTGCCACCGAACGCTGCGCTCGATCGGGTGCAACTAGAGTAGAATTTCATCATCTGAGTCTGTTCGATGTCGCCCAGCTACCGGGGGAATACGACCTGATTAACTCGGTCGGCGTGCTGCACCATACCCCAGACCCAATTCGCGGTATTCAAGCCTTAGCGGGCAAGCTAGCCCCCGGTGGGTTAATGCACATTTTCGTCTATGGGGAGTTGGGACGCTGGGAAATCGAACTGATGCAACAAGCGATCGGGATGTTGCAAGGCGATAAGCGTGGAGACTATAAAGATGGGGTCAAAATCGGTCGATCGATCTTTGCGTCCCTACCAGAAACTAATCGCCTAGTAAAGCGAGAAAAAGAACGCTGGGCGATGGAAAATCACAAAGATGAATGCTTTGCCGATATGTACGTCCATCCCCAGGAAATCGACTACAATATCGAGACGTTATTTGAACTAATCGATGCTTCTGGGTTAGATTTTGTCGGGTTTTCTAATCCTGAATTTTGGAGTTTGGAGCGACTTTTAGGCAAGGCACCCGAAGCATTAGCACGTGCGAAACAATTAGACATTCGCCAGCAATATCGACTGATTGAATTGCTCGATACCGATGTCGCTCATTATGAGTTTTTCCTGTCCAAGCCACCGTTACCTAACTCGATCGATTGGTCGCAGGATGAGGTTTTGCTAGCGGCGATGCCTTATCGTCATCCCTCGATCGAAGGCTGGGAAAGTCAGAATGTGTTTAATTGTGATTGGAAATTGATTAATCTCTCGGACGTTGAGTTTGCCTTCATGCAAGCTTGCGACAAGAATCAATCGCAGTTAACAGTTGGCAATCTATTAGATTCAGTCGAGATTTCGATAGAAAATGTGCGCTCGCTCTTGGCTGATAAAATGATAATGTTAAAAGTTAAAAGTTAAGCCAGAAACCCGATTTTTTCAAAAAGTCGGGTTTCTAAACATACTCGATAGACTCATAAATTTATGTCTGTAACAGTTCATTTTTTACCAGATAAAGTCACCGTCACCGCCGAAGCTGGCGAACCATTACTCAACGTTGCCGAACGCGCGGGCATATCGATTCCGACGGGTTGTTTGATGGGTTCTTGTTATGCTTGCGAAGTAGAAATCGAAGGGCAAGAAAATCCAGTGCGGGCGTGTCTGGCAAGTATCCCCAGCGGTGAATCGGTGCTGATCGTGCATCGCTATGACGATCCGATTTGGTGATCGGTATCGATGGTAGTACTTTGTCTATGAGTTTGACTAAATAATCGGGAGCGGAATTATGGGTATTTTCGATCTATTATCTGTAAAATCATCGATCGCTACTTGGCCGACTGTTTTTGATGTTTCAGATGTCAAACAAGCAACTCGACCTTTGCGTGAAATTTCTTATCGTCGAGCTATTAAATTATTACTTACCACGCCAAAGCAAAGCCGATCGACTATTCAGCAATCCAAGATCGAAGCTTGTTCGCAATATCGGCACAAACTAATCGCATCGGTAAAATTTCATCCCTTCATTGCGGCACTGCACCACGCTTTCAACGACCATCGCCCATTGTCATTATCGCCAGATATGATGTGGTTGCTAATCGCACAAGGATTGGCAGATTGGATTAATTCTCATGCAGAAGAACTGCGATCGCACTTTGTAAAACATCAAGACAAGGTAAAAATTGTAGTTGTCGATAACGATCTGGTTAAGGGAAAGCAAACTAATGACTGGACTAAGATATTTACAGAATTTTCAACCTCAATTCGTCAACATATTGGAAGTGAAACTCACGATCTATTAGTGCCAACATTTTCAACAACTGGTGTGGTAGAAAAAGCCGCCTCGGAAATCGTACTATTAGAGGCAATGCAATCTTACTTTGAGTTGGAAGTCGATACTTTGTGCGGGATTCCCCAAATTCAATTAGAGGGTACCATTGCTGATTGGCAACAGCTACTAGAACGAACCGCACAAATCGATCGGTTTCAACTTGAGTGGTGGGTTGATGCACTCATCCCGATTTTAGAACAGTTTATTTTGACAGCGCAAGGCAAACCAGATCGAGATTTTTGGCGATCGATGTATAAATATAATGATGATAGCGGTGATGCGATCGTCAGTGGCTGGATTACGCGATTTTTTCCATACTTAAATAACGAGCGATCTATGCCTGTATCGATTCTGAAGCAGCAGTTTTACCAAAACAAGGAAATTAAAATTAGTTCATTTACTAGCGGATTGGCAAAAGCTCCCTTTGTCTGGAAATATCTCGATCGCAATTATTCAATGGAATTTATCGGTGGATTTGTAGGAGTCAAACAAGATCGAAACAGTTTGTTTCTACGCCCTGAAATCGGCTGGATAGTTAGAGAATTAAAAACATAAAATTATCGGATTATTTCTTGCCATGCAGGGTAAACTGATAACTAACGATCGATAGGTATCTCCCGCAACATGTCTACAGCAACATTAGCGAACTGGCTGGCAGCATCTACCGAATTAGGCATGTTACCAAATGATGTCCTCGAATCGATCGCGAGTGAATTGGTAGAATTATCGGTACCCGCAGGTTGTCGAGTCACGTTGGAAGATACGCCTGTAACTAAGCTGTATATCCTCGCATCGGGGCAAGCCGAGCGGTATCGTCGCCAAAAAGCCGGATTGATGTGGGCGACGGGTTTATTGCCGGGTGCGGTGGTAAATTTATCGGCATTGCAGCGCGGGCAATTAGCAGATAGTCGGATTGTGACGATTACGGAGTGCCAGTTTCAGACGATCTCCACCGACAGATGGCAAGCATTAGTTACCACCTATCCCCAAATTACTGCTGCTTACACCGAGCGACTTGCAGACAAACTGACACAACTCGAAGGTGAAATCGCTTTTGAGCAAGACAGGCAAGCCGCTTTGCGGACTTACTTAGTGCCCCAAGCCAAGCGGGGGATTATTGGCAGCAGTCGGTATGCTGTCAAGTTGCGCCAGCAAATTCGCACGGCGGCTAGTGACGATCTGGCGGTACTGATTTCTGGCGAACCAGGGTTAGAAAAAGATAATATTGCCGCGCTGATTCACTTTGGTTCCAGTCGTCGCCGTCAACCGATTATCAGTCTCAAAAGTGCCCTGATTACTACCACTGGTGCAGAATTATTCGGGCGCGTGGGCGGTAAACCAGGATTATTAGAGTGGCTGGGTGAAGGGACGTTAATTTTAAATGACGTGCAAGAATTACCGCGCGAATTAGTTACCCAAATCGAGCAATTATTAACGACTGGC
>NZ_JANMZA010000327.1:0-4167 GCF_031382685.1 Chamaesiphon sp. OTE_8_metabat_110
TTTGCTATTTCTAGTTTAGCGGCGATAGCTTGGCAATCCCGACTGGCTGGCTCGCTGGCCGTATCTATGCCCGCGCAAAGAGGGGAAGTATTTGGGTCGGTTTACAATTGGGATGCTGACGGGCAATTACTGACGGAGGTATTACCAGCAACAGTGTTCGCCGCTGATGATTGGGATGCTCGCTGCGCCCAAATTGAGCCTACTCAGCATCAGGTTATCCCACAAGCGGCTAATCTGACCGATACAGTAGTAGGGGTACTAGCTCTCGCCCGCAACGCCTACGATCGCGGCGCACGTCCGCACTGGTCTACTGCTTTACCTTTTTACGGTCAACATCCAGTTATCGGCTCACCTGCGATCGTAAAATGATTGTCGCTCGAATCAATAACTGGATATCTAATCAATATTTTGATTGCCAAGCAGCGTTCGTGAGATCCTGCACTGACATCGACGCTACTACTTTAGAAGCTCTGGCAGACAGCTCAATTTGGTCGTTCTAAGCCTCATAACTGTTAGCTATAGACGCGATATCGACCTTGACACAGAGTGTAAATGCAGCAAATCCAAAAATATGACTAACCGATGAGCAGATGCTCGTTAGACTCAATCCGGACTTTGAGCAGATCGGCGAGTTCTTGCAGTTGCGCGATCGCTTCTGCACCTTCGAGTTTCATCAATTCGCGGTCGTCGCGTAATTCCGTCCAGGTAATCCCATAATCAGATACCAGGAACCGGATCAGGTGATTGTCTGCCAAACTGACCATAAAGTTGGCACTGTTCATGCGATCGCCACAAGTATAGCAAGCTGCCTCATAGCCGCGTCGCTCCAAAACAGTAGCCAAAGCCTGTAGGCTCATAACTAGGTCTTTGACGAATTCTTGATGTTGATTTGCTAGTCTAAGAAACATAGCTCTCCTTTTTTAGCACCACTTAATATTTTAGTATAACCTTTATTATTTTTTAATGTTCTTCTCATTGACAATCTTAATGGTTTGCACAGTTTCCTCGCACTTCGCTAATATACCGATCGAAAGCGTTGCCGTACTGGGGTTGATGGCGATCCTGGCAGTTGAGCGATTTGGGCTGGAGTCAAGCGCATCCCAAAAAATCGCTTTAACTAGGTGTCGGTGTCTAGCTGTTGATTTCAGAGTCTGACAGGATTCTCAGCAGAAAACTGTTGTATTAGGTACGAATATATCTCAGACTAATATCGCTACTAATAGTCATCATGGCGGATGACCGACCCGATCGCCACCACTTTGATGGCGCTATTATTACTAATTTAGCAGGAGCTGACACTGCGGCACGATCGGCTTAACGCGGTGGTGCGGCAGCCTAGATGTGTTAGCGCTCGGCACGGGCGAGACACTCAGCCTGTGCCGCAGCGCCGAGGAGACCGACTTGCGGTTCGAGGACGATGTGGACGGGGATATTGGTTAACAAATCGCTAATCCTACCTTTATGATTGAATGCTGCCATAAAAGTGCCATCGGTAATTAGAGGTAAATTTTTGGCAGCGATCCCACCCGCAATAAATAATCCACCGTAGGGCAGGGTTTTGAGGGCGAGATTTCCCGATTCAGCTCCATATATGGAGCCAAACATCTGCATGGTCGCTTGGGCTAGGGGATCGGTTTTGGCGATCGCCTGTGCGGAGATGATACCCGCAGGATCGGCTGCTGTCTCGGGTTGAGACTCCCAGCGCTGGACTACATTAGCGATATCGGTATTTTCGGATAAGTCACCAGTATCGCGCAAAAATTGATAAATCGTGATAATTCCAGCCCCAGATAGTACCCGCTCGTTGGAGACTCGATCGATCTGCTTGCGACGACAGATATATTGGTATAGCTCGAATTCCTGGATCGATCGGGCGGCAAAGTCCGTATGTCCGCCTTCGGTGGCAATAACTTGATAGTCGGTGCCATTATGAATCAGGAATCCTTGCCCCAGCCCCGTACCCGCCCCAATAATCGCCATCGGGGCACGATCGCGCGGTTGTCCGGTTTGGAGCGTGTGGAGGTCGGCTGGCTGCAACTGGGTAATCCCATAGCCGATCGCGGTAAAGTCATTGATGAGCGCCAGGTTGGGGATCTGGAGTGCTTGCGCCAATTTAGCGGCGTTGAGGTGCCAGTCGAGATTTGGTAAGTAAGATGAGCCATCGATTACGGCTCCAGCAATGCCCAGACAGGCAGCATCGATCTCGATTTGGGTGCCGAGCTGGGTTGGGGCTGCTGCCAAAAATTTCTGGACGATCGCCACGAGATCCGGATATTCTTGGCTGGGATATGACTGTTGAAAGCACGCAAGCTGGGGCGATCCGGGGTGAGCTAGTCGCAGGAGGGTTTTGGTACCGCCGACATCGCCTGATAGTAGATAATTCATGTCTTTTTCACCCGAGCGGTACAGCGATACAATAGAGAGGTGTTCGATCTAGAAGATCTCAGTCGGATCGCCAGTAGTGAAGCTCGAATCAGCGCGACGAACACCGTGGGAAAATTGAGTCGCTACCTTGAAGGCAAGGGTGCGATCTGTAAATATATTAGTATAGGTGGCGCGGCGATCGCCAGCGGTCATTGGCTACTGCGATCCAAATCTTTATCTTCGCGATCGATCGCCCGGTTGAAATACTTGTCACACTAGTTAACCTACGTTGCTACCGCGAGATGCCTACGATTGTATCTTGATTCGCTGTCTTGTCGGTGTCTTGTCTTGACGCGCTCGACCTGGAGGGAACCTCCAGGTCGAGCGCGTCGAGTTCAGCACACAAACGGGAGGGGACCTCCAGGTGTCGCGCACTAAGCAGCGCGTCAAGACAGGTGGACTTTGCATCATAAGCAGCGGTCTCCAACCGCTGGGGCTATAGAACTGCGCCCCAATTGTGGGAAGATCGCTCCACCACAGCGCCATAAGATCTCACTAGCGCGGCTGATTTAGAGTAGCCATGCCAACGAATCGAACTTCCTTGATATACTGAACAAACACGATCGGAATAATCGCCATCCCCTAGACATGCAGCCTACAGATCCTACCAAATTTACCGACCAAGCCTGGGATGCAATCATCAAATCGCAGGACGTCGCTCGGAGATCGTTCAACCAGCAGTTAGAAGTCGAACATGTCACGATGGCACTGTTGGAACAACAGGATTTAGCGCCCAAAATTCTCGCGCGGGTGGGTGTCGATGTGGATAAATTTACCCGCCAACTTCAAGAATTTACCGCACGTCAGCCGCGATTGGATCGGGTGGTGGACTTATATCTAGGTAGAAGTCTGGATGTATTACTCGATCGAGCTGAAGCGGCTCGGGAAAGCTGGCAAGAGCGGGTAATTGGAGTAGATCATTTGATATTAGCCCTGATGGACGACGATCGAGTCGGGCGGCGATTACTCAAAGCCTTTGATTTCGATCGCGCTCAATTAGAAGCCGCCATCAAGCAATTGCGGACGACTACGCCCAAAGCTGCTCCTCAACAGCCGGAAGCTAGTGCGAGTGCCTTGCCTAAATATGGCAAAGATCTCACCGAAGCAGCCAGAGCTGGGCAAATGGATCCCGTGATTGGTAGAGACGAAGAGATCAAACGAGTCGTCCAAGTGCTGTCCCGCCGCCAAAAAAATAACCCCGTCCTGATTGGCGAACCTGGTGTCGGCAAAACCGCCATCGCCGAAGGATTGGCGCAACGGATCGTCAATGGCGACGTGCCCGAATCCCTCAAGGATCGCACCTTAATTTCCCTCGATATGGGCAGCCTGATCGCAGGTGCTAAACTCCGAGGTGAATTTGAAGAACGCTTGCGCTCCGTACTCAAAGAAGTAACCGAATCGGCAGGGCAAATCGTCCTGTTTATCGACGAACTGCATACCGTCGTCGGTGCTGGCGGCAATCAAGGGGCAATGGATGCGGGCAATCTGCTCAAACCGATGCTAGCACGGGGCGAATTGCGCTGTATCGGTGCCACCACGATCGATGAATATCGGAAATATATCGAGAAAGATCCCGCATTAGAACGCCGCTTTCAGCCCGTTCAAGTCAACGAACCCAGCGTCGAAGATACGATCTCGATCCTGCGGGGGTTGAAAGAGCGCTATGAAGTCCATCACGGGGTGAAAATTAGCGATTCGGCTCTAGTTGCTGCGGCTACCCTCTCCAGTCGGTATATCGCCGAT
>NZ_JANMZA010000339.1:0-1908 GCF_031382685.1 Chamaesiphon sp. OTE_8_metabat_110
GTGTCGCCGATGCCGCCATCGGGAATTTGAAGTTCGATTTTGTTGCCAGGTTGGATGGTGGTGGTGATATGTAAAGCTGACTGCATCTGATTTTCCTCGAATCTACTTCAATTTTAGTTAAGATCGCTCTCTATCAACGCGCTAGTGTTGGCTGGTTGCTTTGATTTTCTAGTTTTGCCAGTCAATACAGCTACTTTTGGCTCGTGTTGTATCCCTTTACCAAAACCCAAAGTTTTCGCATCCAGTGGTGGAGTTTCTGACGCAAATCCATACAGCCCCGCCACAATCTCATCAATCTCCCGCTCCCATGCCTCACAGCCAACACCTTTAGCATCTAGACATTTTTGCACCAGTTTGGATATCGCCTTCCGCTCTATTTCACTAGCTTTGGGAATTGGGATCTTACTCATATAAATGTTTTTTAATCTTAGACTTTGACCTAAATCCAAACAAGTATCTCTCAAGTATTTTCATACATGAGTAGAATTTAGCACGCCTAACAAATACATGTCATTCTTGGGAATAACAAAAGTCGTATCTCTAGTAAATGCTCCTTTATCATCAAAAGCAAATCGAGATGTTTGACATATATCTGGATAAATTATTTTGGGCTTATCGAATGCAGTAGAGTATTTCATCTGGGGTTGCTGTAGCTCATACCATTCTTGATTGGTAGCTCTCTTTTCTAACTGTTGACGGTATGGTTTTAGATAACTAATGACAGCATCTAATTTTTTAATATCTATGCCATAATACATATAAAGTAAATATCTGTCTTTATATTTAATATTCCACTTGTCAACGTCTTTACCCTCCAATAATGGCTTTATGATCTCCTCACTTGCTGGATTTTCAGATATTAACTTAACGCGAATATTTTCATCAATACTAAAAGCCTGATTAAAACCTGTTTTAACTCCGTAATATATTTCTCCATTAACATATTTACTTAGAGGAATACTTGCAGACTCCATCTGATTGATTCGCTTTGCCGTAATATTATCTGTTAACAACCAGTTTTCACCTATAATGGCATTGTGAGGCAAAACACTCCCATCCTGAGTGATAACATCTTTAACATTTAAATTCTGTAAATTCAAGGATTTTACTTGAGTGAAAATAACGTTAGAGTTAGATTTTGCAATACGTTGTCCAATAAAAATAGCTGTTGAGACTGAAGCTTCTTTGAATATGCGTAAATCTCCAAAATCTGTAATGCTATGAATCTGACAAGCCTTAGCAATATATTCACGCAACTTTGCTCCATATCCAGCCTTGAACCATTTATTTGAAGAAATAAAAGCTAGCATTCCCTCAGGCTTTAGTAATTGCAGCGATCGAGCATAGAAATAGCAGTACAAATCAGATCGATCGCTATGAGCTTCTGGAAAGTTCTTTTTCAAAGTAGATTTAATTTCCTTGAAAAGTTCCATCCTCACATAAGGCGGATTTGCAACCTGAATATCAAACCCACCATCCGCAATAATCTCCGCAAAATCCACCATCCAATCGAAATCACCCGCCTTGTAAACCCCAGGCGTAAAAGTTGCAATTTGCTCCTTAATATCCTCGATCTTCTTCTCTAAACCAGCCTTTTTCTCCTTCCCATGCGCCGTTAAATATTCCGACTTGAGCCGCTGAAACTCCTGTACAGAACCTGCGCGTAACGATAGCTGACTCACCATCACTGGCGTAATTAAACTATCCCCCTGCTCCAACTTGTACTTGAGGTTCGGCAAAGGTTGGGGCTTGTCTCCATCTACCGACAGCGATAACCACAACCGCAGCCGCGCAATATTGACCGCAAACACATCC
This sequence comes from Chamaesiphon sp. OTE_8_metabat_110, assembly GCF_031382685.1. NCBI lineage: Bacteria > Bacillati > Cyanobacteriota > Cyanophyceae > Gomontiellales > Chamaesiphonaceae > Chamaesiphon > Chamaesiphon sp. OTE_8_metabat_110. The sequence continues at coordinate 1,816 of NZ_JANMZA010000339.1, forward strand.
TTATCCACCCCATAAAGATTATTCTCAATAATTTCCAGCTTCCGCGCATAGACACTCTCCGCCCCCAGCTTATCGCTAGCAAATAGACACGCT
>NZ_JANMZA010000384.1:0-7661 GCF_031382685.1 Chamaesiphon sp. OTE_8_metabat_110
GATCGATCGAGCATTAAGTGTATCTGAAGCTGGTATAGCCCGATTTCAATCATTTCTCGATCGGCATCGATTTCTAGCAACTAAAGACTTGTCACTCTGGTCGAATACCATTGCGGTGTTGCCATCAGTTCAAACAGGTTGTCACTTAATCAATCTAACTTCTGCAACTACTCAAACTGACCTATTCAAAAATCACAACTGGATCGACTTAGATCCGAGCGATCCGCGCAAAGGTAGATACAAAATAGTTGACTATCAATATCAAAACGGCATTGGAAAATTAACGATAGCTGGTGAAATTAGTCGCTATAATAACTCTCAAAATATTGCTAAAAATACCCTGCTGGCTAAAATACCAGTCGGGAGTGAGTCAGCAAAAATTGCTCCACCAGCATTATGGGCAAATACCTTCGATCTCCATTCTAGCCATAAAATTACGGGACAAGTTCGAGGCGTTACTTGTCCACAATTACCTGCTGTCGATGCTGACGGGATCGTAGGCATCGGCTCTAGCAATATTGCCATAGTCGGCGGTATACCCGGCGGTGAAATTATCGCCGATCCTTTCATCCCCATTCCTCCAGCCAAAACTGCGCCGAATACCGCAATTTCAATATCTGCAGTTACTAGTTCGATTAAGTTTCCGCGACCGGGCGATCTGCACGATGCTAACAATGAATATCATTACTTAGTAGATATCGATAATTTTACTTCTAACCACTCAATTAAGTTACAAGATCCCGATCGGATCGAGCTAAATGTCGCCCCCGGTCAAAAGGTCAACTTGTATCTAAAAGGTAATATAGATTTAGCTGGCAGTCAAACTGCAAATGTCAACTCCAATCATCCCAATCTCCGGATCTATGGTAGCCCCCAAACACTTTTATTAACCATTAAAGATACTGCCTCAATTACCGCATTTATCCACGCGCCATTCGCCAATGTTAAAAGTATCAGTGCAGCTCCTGCCAATCCCAGTAAAAATATTACTGGTGCAGTTTGGGTCAACAGTTGGGATTCGATGACTAGTCCAAATAATTTACCGATTATCCAGATGGGTGACTGGGCTGATTTTGGTATTGCAAAACCTGCACAACCATCACAACTCAGTCCAATTAGTTCTTGGCAGCGCGTAGAAGGATAATCTTATGAACAGATTTAAATGTTGGGTAGTTTTAAGTAGAGCGAAAACTCAAAAGGGATTTACATTAGTTGAATTATTAGTCGCGATCTCGATTACCGGGCTAGTTATTAGTTTAGCAGGTAGCGGATTATATGCAATAATGAAGGCCAATCAGCGCAGTCAAATCGAAACGGCAGATCGACTCGAACTCGAACAAGCGCTGGCATTTATGACTGACGAAATCAAAATGTCTAGGGAAATTAAGACCGACAGTATTTCGTCGCTAACAACTAATAATCACTTTCGCGAGGCATCAGGAATCGATCTTCCTCAACCAATTCTAGTTTTATATCCAGCTTTAAATAGTGGCCTAACCGATCCAATTGTGTACTATTTAGCAGAGCCACCTAATCGTAGCGTTTGGGCTGGATCTAGGGTAATTTATCGCTGGGGGCCGACTCTCAAGCAAAATGGTAACTATAGTGATGGCAAAGGTAATGATGTCACCCAACTGCTTCCTGGTGCTCCAGTAAAATATTATAACGAAGTGTTAGTCGATCGCATTAGTAATGTAGCTTCAGCACAGGCGAAAATCTCTTGTGAGAGTAGTTATAGCGATGCTGCACCAATTGTAACTAGTCGATTGGGATTTTATGCCTGTATCGCACCGGATAAAAAATCCGTGAAACTATGGATGTATAAACAACCAAGTGCATCTGCTAAAAGTCAATCGGTAAATGCGTTAGTGGTGACGCGCAGTAACTAAATAACGAATGACTATTTGAGTTCTAGGATTATTGAACCAGGTAAGTAGTCAAATTATTTGACACGAACTAAGTGATGAAAACGCCAGAAAAACATCACAGCAGAAATGGCAATTCCGATCGATTGCCCGATCCACAAGCCATTGCCACCTAGAGAGGTATGAAAGCCCAACCAGTAGCCACTCGCTAAACCAATACCCCAAAAGGCTAAGAAACTCAGGATCATCGGAATCCGGGTATCTTGTAGCCCATAGAGGGCACCCATAATAATTTTCTGAGGGCCATCTAAAATCTGAGAAATGGCAGCGATGGTCATCAATCCGGTGGCTAAAGTGACGACATTTGTATTGCGAGGATCGCTAATATCGATAAAGATTCCGATAATTTGACGGGGAAATATGAGTAAAATTGCTGCCATCAATATCATAAATCCTAACCCGATCGCAGCGCCGATATAACCAGCCCGAGTCGCGCCGATTAATCCATTTTGTCCGATCTCTTGTCCCACTCGAATAGTAGCGGCATAAGACATTGCCAATGGCACCATAAAAGTAATGGCGATCGTTTGCAGGACGATTTGATGCGCTGCTAACACTTCAGTACCAAGCGAACCCATCAAATAGGTAACGATCGCAAATAGTCCGATTTCTAAAGCAGTGGCAACGCCAATTGGGATGCCTACCCGCAATAATGATGCGATCGTTTGGCGGTCTACTCGATAAATTTGACGGAAAAATTGATAGGTTTTGAGTTCTTTTTGGGTGAGGATATAGCCGACTAGAGCTAAAAACATCACCCAGATGGCCAAGATACTAGCTAATGCTAAACCAGCGATGCCCAATTGGGGAAATCCAAATTTACCAAAACCTAAAACATAGTCACCGATGATATTAATTATCGTCCCACCGATCGCGATCGCCATGATGATGCGAGTGTGAGACATTGCTGCGACAACGCTACGCAGCAGGGCAAAACCCAAAGCGGGAAAAAAGCCCCACACCATAATATCGAGATAAGTATTGCCCAAAACTACCGTCGTCTCAGCCTGTCCTAACTGCCGCATCAAGACATCAAAGTTGGCAATACCAAATGAGATCGGTATAGCAATACAGAGCGCGAGCAAACAGCCTTGCTGAACTACCCGCTCGATCTCGGGTTTATTGCCAGCGCCGTAAGCAGTAGCAACGATCGGACTGACACCCATGAGCATCCCCGATGACGTATACAGAAATACGCTGAAAGTTAGTGCCGCTAATCCACCCGCAGCGAGGGTTTCTAGCCCGATCCGACCCATCATTAATGTATCGACAAAGCCGATCGCGGCTTGAGATAGTTGGACGCCTGCTAGGGGCATAGCTAGTTTTAAAAAGGCGGTAACTTCACTATAAAGTAGCGATCGAGTCAATATGGATCTGCTGTTATTCATCCTATTTAAATTGTATAAAGACTGTCATCGAATCTACTCGCGATCGTCGGCACAGCTTAGCATCCGCTGCTTGGTGCAACACATGCGGAGGGAACCTCCGCGTGTTTGCATCCGCAATTCTCAATTCTCAATTCTCAATTCTCAATTCTCAATTCTCAATTCTCAATTCTCAATTCATCTTGTTAGGTTCGATATTGATGAATGGTAGCGCCCCATTTCCGCCCATTACTTGCGGGAATTTACCATCCCATTTATCGATCGCTTGTTTTTGTAATAGTTCGGCGGTAAGAGTTTCCCGTAATAAGCGCTGGGCTTCGGCTTGACCCTTGGCTCTGTTGATAGTGGCTTCGGCTTCTTGCTCGGCTTCTTGCGCCACATAGACCGCTCTTTGAGCGCGTTGTTCGGCAATTTGTTTCTCTTCTACCGCTTTAGAAAATTCGGGCGAAAAATCTAAATCCACAACGCTCGTATCGAGGACGATAATCCCATATTTTTCCAAGCGATTGCCGAGGGCAAGATCGAAATCTTGCTTGAGTTCGTCGCGTTTAGTAATTGCTTCTTCGACTGTCCGCCGAGCAGCAGCAATTTTAAAAGATTCTTGGGTTTGGGGGGCAATAATTTTCGAGACAATATTTTCGAGGGTGCCTTGAGTCCGGCGAATATTGACGACTTGGAGCGGATCGAGGCGGAAATTGATGGCAAAACTAGCGGTAAGATCTTGCAAATCTTTAGTAGAACTCTGGGCGGGAACTTCAAATTTCTGGACGGTAATATCGTAGATATCCACCTTACCAGCCAGCGGCGGTTTGAAGTGAACGCCTTCTAATAGCACGCCATCAGCCGCTTTACCCAAGACGCTGACTACGCCAGCTTGACCGGGATTGATAACTACAAACGAATTAAACCCGATAATCGCTAAAATAACTACAAAGCTAACAGCTAATATTTGTTTCCAGTCAAAATTATTGCGATCGGTCATCTAGGCTACTTTTATCGGTTCACTTACTAGTTTATAACTCGATTCTCTAAAAGAGCATCTGAGCTGACATAAATGTCGCTCGATAGATGAAAGAGACTTTGGTTAGGGGTGTTGGGTTTGATTCTTCTGCTTGGTGGAACGCTATTCACGAAGGACACACCTCAGCGCGATTCCATCCGCAAACCGTCGGGAGACAGAGGCGGACTGCGCTTCATGTGCCGAGACTGCCAGTCTCTAGGCTCTTCATTATCCCAAACTGACGTTAATTTAACTGCTCCCCCGCACTAATTCCATACATACTCGATCGCCGATAATGGGGTTCGATACTGATTAGATCCTCGATATTGCGTTCGATCGTCGTGCAAATGTTATCGAGTGGTAGATCGTTAGGATCGGTACCAAAGGGATTTTCAATCTCAACGCCGATTGCTTCAATCCCAAATAGTGTAAAACTAACTAGTGCGATCGCTGGTGCCGTCCACCACATCAGTTCTTCAACAATTTGAAAAGGTAATAATAGACAGTAGAGCATCAGCAATTGTTTGAGATGAATTGCATAAGCTAATGGCATCGGCGTGCGGAGAATTCGTTCGCAGGCACCAAGCATATCGACTAGGCTATTTAATATTTTTTGCAATTCATTCATTTGAAATAGATCGAGCTGCCCCTGTTCCTGCTTTGCTTGAAGATAGTCACTAATCCAAAATGCGATTTCTAGTGGTGGGTTATTCGCCGACTGAAGCTTGGTAAATTGCGATGCAGAAACCAGCTTTTCTAGCCGCTCGTCCACCTGTTGAGAGCGTAAATGTAATTTAGTTGCCACGGCGAAGGCAACTAATAGCTTTAAGACACGCTCTTTTTCGATGCGATGAGTGAGATCGAGTTCGGCGATCGCGACCCAGATCGATCGCGAGAGATTTCGAGTATTATTGACAATACTTCCCCAAGCTTTACGACCTTCCCAAAATCTTTCATAGGCAGTATTCGTCCGAAATACTAGCAGTAAACCCAATACAATACTCGGAATTATCCCCCCTAAAGCTTTACCAGCAACTTGAATTTTATAAAAAGATAGCACTGAAATAAATAAGCCAAAAGCACCGCACAATAAAACGCGACCAAAAATCGTCGGAATAACCGATCCTTGAACTCTAAAGGCAACTTTAAACCAGCCTGTTTGTTCGATACTCATATTAGTTATTCAATTGGGACGATCGCAATCGTTTCATCGGGAAATTTTTGCTGTTTGCCGTCGATAATAGCACTAACAGTCATATCACCCATTACATTAATCGCCGTTCGACAGCGATCGAGAAACCAGTCTACCGTAATTAGAATGGCAATGTACTCTGTCGGCAATCCCACGGAGGTAAATACCAGTGTCATCGTCACCAAACCCGCTTCGGGGATGCCTGCTGCCCCCACAGATGCCACAATGGAAGTGAGCATCACCATTACTTGTTGTACCAATGTGAGGTTTTGTCCCAGTACTTGAGAGATAAATAGGGCTGACATCGCCTCATAGAGCGCAGTCCCATCGTTATTAAAGTTACTCCCGACTAGCGCACCTAGAGATGCAGACGACTCGCGCAAGCCAACTTTTTCGATCAAGGCGTTGAAGGTAATTGGCATTGTCGCTGTCGAAGATGCAGTCGAAAAAGCTGTAATCAAAGCATCTGAGCCACCCGTCAAAAATTGGACTGGCGATACCCAGGAGCCTAGTTTGACTCTGGTGAGATAATAGGCTGCTTGTAATAATAGTGCGATGATGACAGCTACGACAAATGAGCCTAATGCTTTAAATGGAGCAAATCCTTGAATGGCAATTGTTTTAGCAACAATCCCAAATACAGCGATCGGCACTAAGGCAATTACCCAATGCAAAATCCCAATTACTGCCTCAAATAAGATCCCGACTCCTTGCTCTATCGATAGGTATTCTTGCCGATTATTTTTGATTTGTTCGGTTTTAATCGCTCTGAGGATAATCGCAAAAGATAAGGCTACGAAAATCAGGGAAATAACATTATTATCTACTAATGGTTTCAGAATCGAATCGGGAATAATATCGGCAATCAACCCCCACGGATCGAGTTGTTTGACGGTACTCTGGGTAGTTGACGAAGTGGCTAAAGATTGTCCCCCCGCTCCCGGACGCAAGCCATTAGCAACTAGCAACCCGATGCCGATCGCGACGAGTGTATTAGTGACTAACAAAATCGATAACTTTCGTCCAGAATTACTCGGAATCTCGGCTGTCAGAAATGTATGAATAATCGCCAGGAAAATCAGTGGTGTTGCTAACGTGCGGAGTGCTTTAAGAATCAAAGTACTTGGTAATGCCAAATGTTCGATAATATCTTTTGATAAAATCGGCTTGCCCGCTCCCAAAAGCACACCAACGATGACAGCAATAATTAAAGCAATAACAATCTGTAAATATAAGGGAATTCTCTTCATAATGCAGTTACCAATTTAAATGAGAGCTATGAGTCCGAATCTGGTATGGGCACTCCTATCCTTTCACTTGGGAGTAAATAATTAAATTATGACGTATTGTTTGAGTCTTATTTTACGCTGACATCGAACGTCGTAGCCATTCGATGTCTAGTTCGCTACGTTTACACCAAAACTACTTCTAAGTGTTCGGTTCTCAGAGTGTGTCTGAAATGTTGCTAACGTCTAAAACCGCCGCGATCGTGGCAAAAGACCGAAGTTTTCTGCAACCTGCGTAGGCAGGTTTTGTACAGTAGCCGCGATTTCAATCGCTAGGCTACCAAATCTGGGACTTTTCAGACACCCTCTGATTCCGTAATGCGCGATCGGACATCGATTGGTAAGAAGAGCGAGTGGAAATGATAAGATTCAGTACTTATCCAGATCGCGCGGCTCATGAGCATCTCTCCTAACCCCACCACTCCAATCGCTTGGTCATTAATACTCCAGCAACTGCTAGACAAGCAATCACTCAGCCAGCAACAAGCCACTAGGCTGATGCAGGGCTGGTTACAAGATGAGATTTCTCCAGTGCTATCTGGGGCAATTTTAACGGCACTGGAAGCCAAAAAAATTACCGCGGCCGAGTTAGCGGGAATGGCACAGGTGTTGCAAGCTCGATCGATCGAGCATCCCACTCCCGTCATCGATACTTGTGGAACGGGCGGCGATGGAGCCGCGACATTTAATATCTCCACCGCAGCGGCGTTTGTAGCCGCAGCAGCCGGGGTAAAAGTCGCCAAACATGGAAGTAGGTCGGCATCGAGTCGCGTCGGTTCTGCGGACGTATTGGAGGCTCTGGGCGTCAAGCTCTCAGCTCCCCCCGATCGCGTTACCGCTGCGCTAGATGCAGTCGGGATTACCTTTCTATTT